>JAQICF010000026.1 GCA_027858795.1 Candidatus Delongbacteria bacterium
AATGCATATTTCCCCGATAATATCTTTTTCAATTCCATGATGACTTCTTATTAAATAGTTATTATTTACGATCTGACCCTAATGTAATGAAATAAAATCTTTACACAAATTAATTCTTAATTATTTTTATTATAAAAGATATTTGTATAAAAAGATATTCAATATAGGATTAAAGAAAATTTATCATAAAAAAAGCCCGAATTTAAACGGGCTTAATTATTTGTTCATTACTTGAAGTAACGAGAAAGTTTACGAATGTCCTGAAAATGCAGGTTGGCATTTGAGTTTTACCCTCAATTGCACCATGTTTAGTGGTATGTCGGAAATCCCGACATACCACTCTTTCGTCTAGTTCTCCATCATCAAAAATTTTATTCAGATGTTCAGTAATAGTTGATCTTCCCTTTTCAAACAATTCAGCTATTTTCTTTTGAGTCAACCATAATGTTTCATCATAAAAAAATACATCAATATTAACTTTCCCTTTTTCCGTCTGAAATATGACAAAATTTAAAAACTTGTTCTCATCTGTAAATTGATTATCATTTTTTATAAGTTTATTCATCTCACTTCCCGTAGTATTCTTTTTCATTTTGTTTCTCATTGTTATATTCCACTCGTTACGGGAAAGCGTGGAAACATTCCCTTACATTCTTGGTGTTTCATGTATCTTTGTGTAATATAAACATAGCAAAGTGTCATATAGTGACCTTTTGCTTACTTTTTCATTTTATTTTCAACTGTAAATTGTCCATTGTCAACTATCAATTGCTTTTTAGCTTTGTGATCTTATTTTGAATTTTATTTATTTGGTACATGGTGACCTCGTTCTAATATTTATCAAATTAGCAATAATATTGTAGATTTCCAATAGAAAAATTAGTATGTTAAATCATGGCAGGCAAACGGCATCATTTCATACCACAATTTTTACAAAAAGGGTTTATAAGTCATAAATCTGGGAAAAATTCATTTACATGGGTGTATCGTAAAGATAGAAGTCCTTTTAATTCAAACATTATTAATATTAGAATTGAAAAACATTTTTATTCTATAGATAAAGAAGTATTACTTGATGATTTGATAACGGAATATGAAAATGATATAAATAATTATGTCAAGAAATTACAAAATAATGGCATTCTTAATAGTGAAGAGACTGAAAAAACAGCAAAATTGATTGCTCATTTCGAAGTACGTACTAATCACTTAAGAAAAAGCTTCCTTGAGAGTAATCAATTTTTGATGAATGAATTTACAAAATATATAGATGATACTGATTTTTTTACTAATTTTTATATTAATGAAATTAAAAAAAATCCAAGTATACTAAAAGAAGAAATTGATAAAAATTTAATAAACTTAAATATCCCATCTTGTTTTCATTCATATATAAATGAACTATTCCGTAATAATTACGAGGTTTTTGCTCCAATATTTTTAAAAGATTTTATACCTGTACTCGCTCAGATTATGAAAACAAAATTACCTGAAGTCTTAGTTCAATCAGTAAAAAAGGGACATATTAAATTATTAACTAACACTTTATCACCTGAATTGAAATTGGAAAGATACAAAAAATTAGAATTTAAATTACATTACTCAGGAAATGTATCTATACCTTTAGGTGATTCTATCGTAATTTACCACATTAAAAATCCCAACAGAGAATTCAAACCCTTTCTTGAATCTGATGAAATTATTAAAGCAGTATTATTACCAATTAGCTCGAATTACTTATTAATTGGTTCTATAGAAAATTACAAACCAAATTTTGAATTGATAAAGAATGAAATTATTAAATGCTCCTGTGAATACTTTATTTCAAATGAAAGATATTCAAATTTTAATGAATTAAATAAGTTTATTGGTACTAACTCTCATTTTATTACAAAAGAGCAAGCTGAAGAAATGATGCGAGATATTATGTTAAAAGGTATAAAAAACTACGCCTGAATACGTACTTTTTTATACCAGTAAATATCGTATCTGCGTATTTTGGTTTAATCGACAATAATACTTTCATTTGTATTTGCTTATGCTAAAATAAGTCTAGTATTTGCTGTTAAAATATCAACATCTGCATCTCTAAAATCACGATCATGTGTTAAAAGAACAAAATTATTTTCTTTACAAATCTCAAGTAATATTCTATCAGAAAAATCCAGATGATCTACGACCAACATATTCACAATGTCTTCCTTTGAAAAGCTATTACCAACAAGATTAAAGTGTTTGAATACAGTACCTTTTAGTAAACTATATATTTCATCAATTGTATTATGTCCAGCATCGCTATCTCTATACACTTTTTTCTTTAAACGAAGGTTATTATTATCTTCTTTATATTTTACATACTCTATGTCAAAAGCTTTGTTGAAAACTTCAGAAATAACCGTTAGGTCAATAAATAGTTTGTTTTTGTTGTTTAATAATATTTTTAACAATTTAGCATATTTAGTTTCACAATCATTACTACCAGTTGCCCAAAAAAGATATAAAAGTATATTTGCATCAAAAAATATTTCTCTTTCAATTAATTCATTTGCTCGGGTTAAATCGTATTTACTCATCGTCACCCTCACCCAATATATCATCAATTGATTTTCTTAACTGCTTATCACGATCTTTGTAAAATGCTTTAGCGGTATCAGTTACTCTTTTGATTCTCTGCGCATCATCAGGTTCGAGATTTATAACTTCTAAACTTGATTTGATTTGCTCTTCAGGATAATCTCTATAAAGCTGACCAACTGCCGTGTTAAGAAATGCAGTTGTTATCATTTCTACATTCTGAAAAGATAGTACGATTCTCTTTCCCTCGTTTAAACCTTTTTTTATAAAATCGTAAACTTTCTGACCGTCTTCAGCTTCTACACAAAGTTGACTGCCTACAATATTGTATATTTTCAATTCAATTGAATCCATATTAACTCCTAAAATAAATCATTATTATCTATTTCTTCCTTTAACGCATAAGATGTATTATCATCAGTACAAATACTCACATTTATTAAGGAACCTGGGAAATTGTGTGGGAATTTACTGATATGTACACCTTCTTCATCATATTGATATAAACCATTTCCACTTATAATTTGCAACTTACCTTTGTTTAATTTAATAAATTCAATTAGTATTGCAAGTCCAATACCACCAGAAATATCTTTTTTTGTTGTATTCCTATCCTGGAGTGCCCATTTTATAGCTTGAATTGATGTGAAATTTGTTAACAAAGCATCGTTTACAACTTGTTTGAATCCTTTACCGGTATCAGCAATTGTGAATTCTATTCTATTTTTTCCCGGGTAAAACTGTCCGCAAGTATAAATAAACTTTGTTCCACTGTGATCTTTTGCATTAACAAAAAGTTCATAAATATATTCTGTTATTCTTTTTTTTAATCCTTTCGTCATTACTGGCAACTCAGGTCTATTAATAAATTCTTCTATAATATAACTGTTAAAGAATCTGCCATCTGAAGGTTTAATTTTCAAATATTTTATCGTACTATGCCTGTCATCATATACTGTTGGGTGTCCGTAGTGTGATAAAAATCCATTTCTTTGTAACACATTTTCTGTATCTAAATTCTGTATAGTAAAATTGATTGTATTTAAGTTGTCAACAAGCAAATCTAAAACACCACCTAATACAGCTGACATATTTGCACCGAACCACTGATCCAAATGAATATCTATATTTTCAAAGATCTCATCTTTAAATTTATCATAGAATTCAATTATCTGGTAATAACTATTATATTTATTATCAATATTTTTTAATGTGTAAGTTGCCATCAGTATTTCAAATCCCCTAAATTTGATGATAAATTTAATTCAATTATTCTAAAATTGAAAGAATTTAATTTTTCACTTCTTTCACCCACGGAACAAATTCTATTTTATAATGGTTACATCTATTCTTGTGTTTACCTTTATATTCTAAAATATATAAGAGAGACATCTCAATATACCATATCGATAATTCAAGAGCTTCCCAAACTACATCTACATCTAACTTAGATACTTTTTTTCTTTTTTCTAGCTCAGAGTGTACTATCGCATTTCTTATTTGCACTATAGCATCTGGTGCATCTTCGATATCTTTTGTATTTTGAATATGCCCTTTTAAATGAGTAAATTTATCTGGTGCATTATAATCAATTTGTAAATGAGAAAGCAGTAGCCTTAATTTATTAGAAGCAGAAATATTGTTAGCATCTTTACCTAGGAGTAGACCTTTGTTTTCTATTAGCAACCAATTGTAAATTAGCTCTATAGCTGTCTGTGCCATTATTATTGAGCCTTCGATATGAGCAGTATTGCTATTCGCTTCGATATACCAGTGAATTGCTAGTCTAATAAAATCTCTGTCATTTTCATCTGACCATAATTTAAAAAAATTCTTAAATAAATCATTGTTGAATTTAATAGATATAAAAGTCCAATTTGGAATATCTTTGTAAGGATCAACAATATAATGATTGTAATCACACCATTGAAATTCATTTTCAAATATACCAGTATGAAAAAGTGAAGATAATCTACGCCCATTTAAAAAACTGAGAAAAATGCTAAAAGCAATTAGTATCTCTTGCCCTTTTTTCAAGGTAATATCCCCTTTCTTTTTTCTCAATTCTCCAGCATATAGTATTAAAAAGCCTCCATTCGCTTTTATATTTTCATATCTTACCTTATGATCTAATTGTTTGTCAATTATTATTTCAAAATCATCATTTTCAAAACAGATTCTACTTGAAAATGAGCCCCGTCCAATTGGATAGTTGACAGTAGTTCCATAAAATTCTCTTAAATTAAGTACAGAAAATCCAATATACTCAACAGGTATTGATTTATCACCTAAAACAGCATCGTTCACGGTTCCTTTTAATTCTATATAATCCCATTCTGTTGATGAGGAATTGCTCGTTATGAAGCAATCTCCAAATCTTAAATTATTCACTACTACTTCGTAAAAATCATTTTTTTCAAAATATTCATAGATTTCTTTATTAATTTCGTTCGTTTTAACACTAAAATCAACCTTAATTGATGGGAACCATTTAAATTCGATAACACCTTTAACATCAATTTCAAATTCCTCATGTCTTAACTTAAAGTCCCCTTCATAGATATTTATTACTTGATTTGGTTCAAGCATTTCAATCGGGGAATTAATGCAGATTGGATATTTTTTTTCTTTTATTTTAACATCTTGATTCATTTCTTTACTCCCCATCTTCCATATTAGCTTTATCTGGAAGAATTACTCTTATTAAATCTTTCAATTTCTTAAAGGCTTCTTTAATTTTATCTTTTTTCCATAAAATAGTTTGTAAATGACTTGTATCAAAATGAGTACTTTCTTTATTGAATTTCGTTTCGTTACAAAAATAAATCACAGATTTACCTAAACCTTCTGCATATCCTGCTTCCCAGTATGCGCCATAATTGTCATCAGTTAGATCAGATATCAACAAACAACTCTTTTTTATCTCAACTCTTAAATGATTATCAATGATACCATCCTTAGGTTTATCAATTAGCCTTACAAGATCTAAACCTAAATCCTCTTTAAATTTTTTAACTAAAAAATTCTCGAAAACATCGGTCAAATCTTTATTTCCAAACTTCATAGCCATAAAAACCTGTTTACTGTATGATTTTTCTTTCTGTAGTTCTTCATATTCCCACCAACCTTGGAATGTTAAACCAATCCTATATTTATAATCAAAATCATTAATCGAATCAAAACTAATTCCATAATGATTTATAAATTGGGTTTCATTAATTAAGTACTTAATTAAATAATGCAAATCGAAGAATGTTGAACTCCCTATAATTGCACATAATTTCAACTTTTTAGATTCTGTTTCAAAAAACAAATTAGCACTTAATGATTCTGTATGATTACCCAAATACAAAATTAAATTATCAGCTTGTTTTGCAGGATTCGGCAATTTTAATGATTCAAAAAATTCTACTGTATAAATCGGTTTATTAAAATCTGGTATATGACCTTTTTCATTCTGTGTTCTAATCCAATGACTCAAAGCCATTTTTTTGGATTGTTCAAATTTATCTACTAATTGATGCACTTCAAGTGAGTATTTAAAAATTCCACACCTAACACATTCAGTACTATATTCTCGCGATGATGCATGATTAATTTGTTTTACTGGACTTTTGCAAATTTGACATTGTTCCGTAAGTTTTTCTGTTTGATTAGTTCCCAACATTTTGTATCTCCATTATTTCTCGACTTCAACAATCTTCTCTTCAAATTTATATTCACCTTCCAAAATCTTCCGATACTCGTAAAACCGTTTCAAACATTCAATAATTTTATCATCAGGAAATCCAATTTTTCTTAAAAATACTGCTGTAAGAATCATTTTTGCACCATAAAACAACCAATATAAATCTTCACCCTCATAACAAAATGGATTTCTCTTCTTTTTTTCTTCGCTATCTCCGTGAGATATCGCATGTCGTGTTTGAGCAATTGCTTTTACAAAATTATTAAAATTTGGAATTTTTCTAATAAATTCAAAACTCAAAACTAGATTTGATATTCTATCTTCATAGTTGATATTTTTTGCATTGTTCGTCAGGTATTTATTAAGCCATTTCCTATATTTATCCTTTTTTGAATCAGAAATACATTCTAACAGTTCATTTTTTCTTTTCTTAAATTCAACAGTATTTATAACATAATCATTCTTTTCTTTTTCAAGAAAAATCCATGTATAAGAATCCAAAGCTTGTGCTAAAGATAAAAATTGAAACCCTATTAAATTCTGCGTGTAATAAGTTAAGAAAAACATATCATAAATATGTTTTAGTTGATTATACTCAAAATACCAATTTTTTAGTGCCTTTTTAAATCCAATTTTTTCTAAATCTTCAAAATAGAAAATTTCGTACATTAAACGGCCATTAAGGTCTTTTGTCGTATGATCTCTTCTTATAAATATTTCTTTTGTGTGCAATCGCTCTTTATTGTATGACCAAATTTTTTCTAAAAAAACAGGTTCGGAAGTAGCTAAACTGATAAAATTTTTAAGATGATTTAAATCTCTTTCAATCTCGTCAATATGAGTATTTTTTGTATAGTTTAATAAAAAGTATGGTTTTTTCTGGATATTACAGTATACATTACCCTTTTTATAGTTTGTGCTAATACAAAACTTTATTGTTAAATTATTTCTTACTTTTGACAAAATTGTTTTCTTTGGAAGTACATGAACACCATAACCTTCTTTACCATTGTGATACTCATTAAATGGAAGTTTTATGATATTTTCTTTTACCCAAAATTCCAACATTGGTAAATATAATGCTAGCATCTTGTATTTGATTCTATCTTCTGAGCTAAATAAATTATTTGAAAATATTTTTTCTATATAAAAAAATGATGTGTTATCGCCCTTATATCCATTACAATTATATAAAGTCCAAGTAGCTCCTCTATTATCTTTCCTTCTACAACCAAGTATTATTTTATGAGTACTACCAAACTGTTTAATTAAATCATTAGCTTTTTTCAATCTCGCTTTTTGATCTTTTATTTTATCATCAATAATATCGGTATGTACAATTTTTAAGCTACCCCCTTTAATGGGGTCATATTCCAAAAAACCAAAAAATTTTTCATCCTTTTTTTCTGGCCACCAAAAATATCCTTGTTCTTTAAATGCTTTCATAAATTTTTCCTCTTTTTCTCTTCAGTTGCACTGGCACTTGCCAGACAAGGGGATATATCCCCTTGTTGCAACTATTTCCCCTCAACTATCCCTACTTCTTCCTCTGTCAATCCATAAAGTTTATAAACCATCTCATCAATCTCTTTATCTGTCTTAGTAATCTCTGCTTGTAACTCATTTATATCTTTTTTATAACCGCTAAAATATTCATCCCAAATATCGTCTTGATCTTTTGGTAATA
>JAQICF010000034.1 GCA_027858795.1 Candidatus Delongbacteria bacterium
TCTTTACACTCTTTTATAATATTCAAAGTTCCCTTTCCCCAATTCTCTATCAATCCGGCTTTATAAAAGACAGATGCTATTACAGGATTAAAAGGCTTTGATTGATGAGGTTTATCAAACTTATCTATTGGAACTTCATCACTCAATAAAGCACCATTATACATTATTAACTTATCGTCATAGACTTTAATCTGTAAATTTGAAGTATTTGAGTAATCTCTATGTATTAAAGCATTTATAACAGCCTCTTTCAATGCATTATACGGATACTCTAATTTTTCTCTTCTATGAATACCTTTCATAGGAAATATAGGATTTCAAATATTTAATTCTCAAAACATCCATGATCTTATCAACTTGATCTATTAAGTTCCCTTCTATAATGTCACTTACTTGGATATCTGTTTCCGTCAAAAAACGACCAATTTTAGAGTGGGATTGTATAAAATACTGTTGCGGATCCTTTCCGAAAAGAAGAATTGCAGCTCTCTTTAAATATTTACCATCATAGAGATTTAACTTCTTCAATAATTCTTTCAAATTATCTTCTTTTTCGATGTTAGGAATTCGATCACTAGCAAGTTTTTTGAATTTATTAATACTTTCTAAGTCTATCTCATCTATAGTAAATTCTTCTACGGCTATATCATCCCAAGTCTTACCATATTTCTTCAGTAAAAAATTGGTTAAATTACTACCATTCAATTCAATAGTATTACTTCCACTTCTTTTATAGAACTTACCGCCATAAGAAACAGGTGCAAATGTTCTATTAACAATTATTTCAATAATCTTCTTTTTGTCAATTTCTTTGACTAATACATCTACCATTAAACCTAATCTATTATTTATTTTGTTCGGTAATACTTCAAGTAATGATTTAATATTATCAACTCCTAGGATCGAGCCATTATCAGCTATACCAATATAGAATATACCTCCATCAGTATTCGCAAAGGCACAAATAGTCTTCAAGTAACTATCTTTCCATATTTGTTTTAATTCTACTATTTGCGATTCAATATAAATCATAATGTTCTTTGTTTTGTTTTCATTCCCCTCCCCAGGAGGGTGTCAGCCACAAGCTGACGGGGTGATCGTTCCCTTGTTTGTTTCCCCAAGTGGGAAGGTGTGGGAACCTTCCCCTACATTATCCCTTCCTTTTCTTCCTTGCTTCCTGTTCCTTGTCATACTGAACTTGTTTCAGTATCTATCTTTTAATCGTATTAGACCCTGAAATAAATTCAGGGTGACGAATTCATTATCCATTGTAAATTATCAATTGTTTTTTAATATTACCCAGTGCCCGGTTTTTTTCGAACCGACTCTCCTGATTATACCAGAACCCTTGAGTTCACTTATTTTTCTTGATACACTTACCGTACTTATTTTTAATGTATCAGCTATTTCTTCTCGTGTTATTCGGGGATTTGACTCAATTAGGCTGAGCATCGACTTTATTGTATCATTTATTGTATCATTTATTGTATCATTTATTGTATCATTTATTGTATCATTTACTCCCTCATTTACTCCCTCATTTACTCCCTCATTTTCTGTGACATTTTCCGAACTCTTTTCCGAACTCTTTTCCGAACTCTTGGTATCGATTGGGGTAGTACCTGGGGTAGTTTCGGTGACATTTGAATGTATAATGGTCCAGAATGCATCTGAAAAATCAAATTCAACTCGATTTCCGTTAGTATTACAGGCATCTATAACACGCTTAATTCCAGTACCTGCCTTCTCCATAAATTCTGTCCTTGACAGCAGATCTGAAAGTAGTCTATTCCTTGCTTCACTTCTTTTACCAAATTCTTCTTTAGGAAAAAGCAATTCGCCTTTATTATTTATGATTATGCTACTCTTCAGCTTTTCGATCGCAATAGTATCCCCTAGAAAATAATCGAAGTGGATAATAGCATTAACTATAGCTTCCCTATATGCCTCAATCGGATATTCAGGAAATTCATCCCTTGCTAAATCTTTAATCTCATACCTAACCGGGATCCGTTCTTTAAGATACTCAACTGCAAATTCAATATTACCGATTATACCCTTATCAATTACTTTTTTATCTAAAATATCAATTCTTTTATCACCATAAAAATGAACACATCTTATTTTTGAGCTAATAATATATTTGTTTGGTTCTTTTGCGAAATATAGCACACCAGCGTTTGTAAATCCGTCATCAGTTAGAACTTTCAAGTTCCTAAGCATTTCTTCTCTTTCAAGATTGTATGAAATACCTGCAAGTTTTAGATAGTATTTGAATTTATCATCGTCAAAATCATTCCATTTGAAACTTGTGCAGATCTGTTCATCAAATCGTACTTTCCCTGATTTTATCGCAAGTTGTAATATTTCATTTCTAGTCATCTTTTGAGAATTCGCACCCATTCTCATGAAAAATCCTGATGAACTTGAGTAAGGCTTATTTTTACCTTCTTCAATCTCAACAGCTAAAACATTATCAATTTCATGTAAAGAAATGCTTATTGAAGGATCGCAATTCCTTGCAGTGTCCTGTATTGTTGACCTTAATTTATTAGTATTTGAAATACCTTTAATCTCGCCTTTATCTGTAATCCCTAAATAAATCACACCACCTGAAGCATTGGCAAATGCAACAATTTCTTTAGCAAAGCTTTTAACTAAAGATTCCTTGAATTCGATATATTGACCTTCTCCAAATTGAAGGATCATATCTAAATTATTTGATTTAATAGAATTCATAAATTTCTTTACTTCCTTTTCTTCCTTGCTTCCTGTAAAATATCTTTTCATCTTGTTCAACGCAATAAATCCCACGTAGAAAAGCAATTAGTCGCATAATATTAATTATCTTTAGCCTTGAATTTCAGTTGTCCTAATCTATGGGACAACTCACTTCCATCATCTTCTCTTTGTCATTTTCTGCAATTCCCCTCCCCTGGAGGGGTGTCAGCCAAAGCTGACGGGGTGGTCATTCCCTTGTTTGTTTTCGCCAGGCGGGAAGGTGTGGGAACCTTCCCCTACGGTATCCCTTCCTTTTCTTCCTTGCTTCCTGTGAAATATATCTTTTAATCCATTTCGGGGTCGACTGTTAGGCGACCCCTACGGTTTACATTATTAATTATTAATTGTTAATTATTTCAATTCCTCAACATCTGCTTTGTCTTGAATTCTGTCAGTAGATAATTTATTCTTAATAAGTTCCTCTTTACCTATAAAGTAAATATCTGTATCATCATATTTTCCTCTTACCCGATTCATTTTAGCTTCTTTGTAATCAACTCCATCTATATCGTTTAGAAAATCCACTCTGACCGGTTCAACTCCAAAAGTTATAACATTTCCTTTCTCCATGAACATATCATGATTAAGGTCAGATAAAGAAAAACCAAATTCAACAAACGTGTCGATCAATTTTGTAATATTTTCTTTTGAAACTTCAAAAAATATATCAATATCCTTAGTAAACCTTGGATAACCGTAAAAAGCAACCGCATATCCACCGACAACCATATAGTCGATTTTATTTTTTTCTAGTAACCTTAATAACTCTTTGAAGTCTTGCTGGATATTCATATAGGAATTTACCTGCTTCTATTCTTAATTTTTCGACAATATCTAATCTCTCTTCGGGAGTGATACTTCTCCAGAATTTTCTATCACTCTCTCTTTGTTCTTTATGATTCGTTACGGTAATACTTTTTTTCATCATCCTTTTTCCTGTCATGCTGAACTTGTTTAAGTATCTATCTTTTAACTCGTTACCTGCAAGGGGTTGAAACCCCTTGTTCTAGACCCTGAAATACTGAAATAAATTCAGCATAAATCAAGTTCAGGGTGACGGACGATTTTGTTGCACCGGCATAACCGGACAAGGGGATATATCCCCTTGTTGCAACAACCTTACTCGCTCCAAACAACTCTCTTGATATAATCTGTATAACTTAATATAATCCTTAACACTTTATCAGATACATTTGGCAAAGAATAATCAAAGACTTGAAGTAACGGACCTTCCTCTCCTCTACCCTGTGTCTCAAGAACTTTCAGTGCTTGAAGTATTCGTTCTGTATTCATCCCTACCATCATAACTGAACCCTCTTCCATTGCCTCAGGTCTCTCATGTGCATCCCTAATATTCAAAGCAGGAAAATTCATAATTGAAGATTCCTCTGAAATAGTCCCAGAATCAGAAAGAACAGCCTTTGCATTCATCTGCAAATTAACATAATCAGTAAAACCAAGTGGCTTATGAACTTCTATTAATGGATTCAACTTAAGTTTAGATTTTTCAAGCTTAATACGAGTCCTTGGATGAGTAGAAATAAATATCGGCATTTTATAAGTTTCAGCTATCTTGTTAAGAGCATTGAAAAGACCGTTGAAGTTCTTTTCCGAATTTATATTCTCTTCTCTGTGAGCTGATACAACGAAATATTTATACTGCTTAAGTTTTAACTCTTTCAATATATTAGAACTGAGAATCTTCTCCTCGTTCGCAGTAATAACCTCAAACATAGGACTACCAGTTTTAACAATTCTATCAGCAGCAATACCTTCTTTCAATAAATATTCCCTCGCAATGTCTGAATAAGTCATGTTAATATCTGAAATATGATCAACGATCTTTCTATTTGTTTCTTCAGGAACTCTCTGATCAAAACATCTGTTACCTGCTTCCATGTGGA
>JAQICF010000071.1 GCA_027858795.1 Candidatus Delongbacteria bacterium
GTTATGGATATATAAAATAAATCTGTTGTAAGTTGGTAGAATTACCACTATATTTAAACAAATCTATGTAAATAAGAAGTAAAAAACTATAAAATTAAAATGGAGAGTACATGAAAAAATTATTGATCATCGCAATGACAATGATAACTTTAACGGCCTTTGCAAACGGATTGAGTATGAACAGTATTGGACCAAAAGCCTTAGGAATGGGTGGAGCATTTGTTGGTTTGGCTGATGACGCAACTGCAATTTACTGGAATCCAGCTGGTATGGCTGACCAAAATACAAGTATAATGCTTTTTGGAACTGACATTCTTCCTCCTGCATCTTATTCAAATGATGCATACGGAATTGACGCAGAAACTAATGGTGGAGCAGTTGATTATTTTAGTCCTAATTTTATGTCTGTTTATAATGCTGATAAATTTTCTTACGGATTTGGAGTTTATTTTGCTACGGGACTTGGAACATCGTGGGATGGGGACGACTTAGTTGCTCTTGCAGGACCGGCAACAATTCTTGATGTTTCTAATACTGCGGTAACGAATCCATACGCAGGAACATCATTTGATTGGAGTAGTAAGATTGCTGTTGCTAGTTTTAGCCCTTCAGTTTCTTACAAATTAACTGATAATTTTTCTATCGGAGCATCTTTTCATTATGCATATGGTTTGATGGAACTACAAATGGGTTATGATATGGTCGATTTGGTAGATAGTACTACTTATGACGGTGATAGCGATCGTATGGTAGATACTCAAGTTGATATGGATCTAACCGGAGCAGGTTTTGGTGGAACAATTGGTTTAATGTACACTAATCTTTTTGATAATAAATTAGACCTTGGTTTAACTTACAAAATCCCTGTAATATCTGATATGGAAGGAACTGTTCAGCTTGGACCTGATGTTGCAGCTAATCCAAACAGAGAATTAGATATGTCTATGGAACTTAGAAGACCAATGTGGCTTGCATTTGGTACTGCTTATAGACCAAATGAAAAATTTGTTATTACTGCTGATATTCAATACTTCCAATGGTCAGATATTGATAAATTTGTTGCTGAAGTTGAGGGTATGACAGTACCTCATCCAAGTGGTGATGGAACTTATATGGTTGTAGATGGCGAAATGGAAATGATTCAAGATTGGGAAGATGCTATTCAGTATAGATTAGGTATGGAGTATAAGGTTAACGAAGATATGTCAGTTCTTCTTGGTTATTACTACGATCCTGCACCTGCTCCGGATGAAACAGTTAGTATTCTTTTCCCTTCATCTACAAACAATGCTATTACTGGTGGTATGACTTATGCGGTAAGTAACTACCAATTTGATCTAGGTTTAGAATATGTACTTGGTGCTGAAAGAGATATTGAAGCATCTGGTCACAATATGCCAGGTCTTCATCAAATGGATATTTTTGCATTTAGTGTAGGAGCATCATACACTTTTAACAAGTAAGTAAGAATTCAAGCAAAACTAAAGGGACATTTCGTCCCTTTTTTTATTTCTAAAATTATTAATTAATTACTTTATTTTTCTATTAAAAGAAAGTACTTTTATATAGTTATAAATATTATAGTAAGAATATATAAATTTAAGGGGATGAAATGTCAGAGTTTAGAACAAGATTTGCGCCCAGCCCAACCGGATATATGCATATTGGTAATTTAAGAACAGCTTTATATGCCTATTTAATAGCAAAAGGAAATAATGGAAAGTTTTTATTAAGAGTTGAAGATACAGATCAAAAAAGAACTATTGCAGAAGCTTTTAAAGTAATATTTGAAAGTTTGGAAATAACCGGCATTGAATATGATGAAGGTCCTGGCAAAAATGGTGATAAGGATGGTGGATATGGCCCGTATATTCAGAGCGAAAGAAAAGAAATATATGACGAGCATATTTCGATACTTTTAGAAAAGGATCTTGCTTACAGATGTTTTTGTACAGCTGAAGAGATAGAAGAGCAAAGGAAAGATTTTACTGACAGCAAAGGGATCGTATTCAGAGATAAGTGCAGAAGTTTATCTACAGAAGAAGTAGAGTCAAAACTATCAGAAGGATTACCTTTTGTGATACGTCAAAGAATACCTGAATCAGGGCAGACAACGATAAATGATATTGTTTTTGGTTCTATCACTATTGAAAACAACACATTAGATGAGCAGGTGTTAATGAAATCGGATGGTTTTCCTACTTATAATTTTGCAAATGTAGTTGATGATCACTTAATGAAAATATCTCACGTTATCAGAGGTTATGAGTATTTATCATCAGTACCAAAATATAACTTACTATATCAAAATTTTGGGTGGGATGTACCTCAATATATACATTTACCACATATTATGAGAGAAGATGGCAAAAAGTTAAGTAAGAGGAACGGGGATGCTTCTTTCGGCGATCTTTTAGATGCTGGGTATCTGACTGAAGCCATTATAAATTACATAGTGATGTTAGGATGGAATCCGGGAACAGACGAAGAAATTTTTACTATGGATGAATTGATAGTAAAATTTTCACCTGAAAGGATCAACAAATCAAATGCAGTGTTCTCAATTGATAAGCTTAACTGGATAAACGCTCAACATATCAAGAAGCTTTCACAAGAAGAATTTCATTCAAAAGCAGATAAATACTACTCAGATGAACTTAGAGCTAAAGTTGATATCGTAAAAATCAGTGAGATAATTCAGAATAGATTAGAAAAATTTACTGATATACCTGAAATGGTAAAGTTCTTTGTGAAAGTTGAAAGTTATTCTGCGGATGCATTTTTTCATAAGAAGATGAAATCGGACACAGAATCAAGCTATGAATATTTACAGAAAATATTGCCTATCTTTCAAAATCTGTTAGAGTGGAATAATGAATCTATTTTTAACGCTATGACAGAGCTTATTGAAAAGGAAGGTTGCAAAAAAGGGAAAGTACTTTGGCCTGTAAGAATAGCTTTTACAGGATTGAAAGCGAGTCCGGGTGGTGCAAGCGAAGTTGGTGAATTAATCGGTAAGGAAGAGAGTTTAAAACGACTTGAGAATGCAATAGAATTTCTGAAAGGTGAAATATAAAATTTATTAGGATAAAATCATGACTGAAGAAAAATATATTAGACCTTCATGGGATGAGTATTTCATGGAAGTGATGAATGCGGTATCAAAGAGAGCTACTTGTGACAGAGGTAGAAGTGGATGTGTTATAGCAAGAGAGGGGCAGTTACTTACGACAGGATATGTGGGTTCTCCAAAAGGATTACCGCATTGTGATGATGTAGGACATCAGTTTAAAAAAATGCTTCATGAGGATGAAAGTATTTCTGAGCATTGTGTTAGAACTGTTCATGCAGAGCAGAACGC
>JAQICF010000076.1 GCA_027858795.1 Candidatus Delongbacteria bacterium
GGAGAAGAAGTTATTTCGAGATGGAGCTTAGATGACCTAAGTGACATTGAAGAAATCACAATTCGACGAAGATATACGAAGTTTTTCAACAGTCTGAAAAAAAGATCCCTCAGGAGAACTAGAGGGATCCAAAATTACATGGTGCTTTGTAGGAGATTAAACACCAATAGAGTTTTGAAGAAGTGAACAACCAAACTCTAATTGCTAAAATAATTAAAACATAAGGAATAACATATGATAAAAGTTGGTTTAGGCTATGATGTTCATAAGTTCGCAGAGGACAGGAAATTGATCCTTGGTGGAGTCGAGATCCCTTATGAAAAAGGACTACTTGGTCACAGTGATGCTGATGTTCTTCTTCATGCAATTGCTGATGCGTTATTAGGAGCTTTAGCTCTCGGTGATATTGGAATCCATTTCCCCGATACTGATGAAGAATTTCAAGGAATAGACAGTATGGAACTTATAAAGAAAGTTTACGAAATGGTAAGATCAAAAGGATACCAGATCGGCAATATTGATTCTATTATTATCTGTGAAAAACCAAAATTGATTAATTTTATATTAAAGATGTGTGATAATATCGCAAATTGTCTGGAAACTTCTATCAATAATATCTCAGTAAAGGCAACTACAACTGAAAAACTGGGTTTTGAAGGAAGAGAAGAAGGGATTGCCGCACAAGCAATTGTGCTGTTGAAAAGAAAGTAGAGACGCAACACTTTGCGTCTCGTAATGAGGAATTAAATGACAGAGAAAAAAAATAGAGATATTGAAATAACCGCCGGGAAACCTATATACGGTGGAAAAACCCTTTCAGAGTATGAAGGTAAGAAAGTAATGCTGGAAAGAGCCTTACCGGGTGAAAGAGTAATAGCTTTCATTAAAAAGAAAAAGAAAGGCTATGTTGAAGCTTCTGCAAAAGAGATATTGGAAAGATCACCTCACAGAATAGAATCAGAATGTAATTATTATCCTACTTGTGGTGGATGTAAACTCAGAGATGTTGAATATGACTATCAAGCTTGGATAAAGGAGGAAGTGGTCAAAGACTGTGTTGAGCGGATCGGAAAAGTTAAAGATTATGAATTCCTTCCTATCGTTAAAGCTGACAACTCCAGTCACTACAGAAATAAAATGGAATTCACTTTTTCCGAAGAGAGATATTACATGAGCAAAGAAGAACCTTACGATGAAGATAAGTTCTCTTTAGGTTTTCATGCTCCAAAATTCTATAGTAAAGTAATTGATGTTGACTATTGTTATCATCAACCTGAACTTTTGAACAATATTTACAGAAGTATTAGAGAAATTCTAAAATCTTCAGGACTTGAACCGTATAATATTATCAAGCATACCGGTTTCCTCAGGTACCTTGTTATTAGGATTACCACTGAAAATAAAGTTATGATAAATCTGGTAACCAAATCTAAAGAGCTTGATCTAATTGGATCAGTTGCAGATCAGTTGATGGAAAAACATCCTGAGATAATATCATTTATGAATACTTTAAATAAAGGTTTGAGCAGCACAGCATATGGAGAAGAGACTTTGCTTATCAAAGGTCAGGAAGTGATCATGGATCATATCGGAGAATATAAATTTGAGATAAGCAGCAACTCATTCTTTCAGGTAAACCCGGGACAGACTGAAAAACTCTACGATAAAATCATCGAATTCGCAGAATTGAAAGGTGATGAAAATGTTCTTGACCTGTATTGTGGTGTAGGTACTATTTCTATCTATATAAATAAAATTGCTAAGAGTATCACTGGGTTCGAGCTTGTTGAAGCTGCTGTAATAAATGCTCAGAAAAATGCTCAATTGAACGGTATTACAAATTGTAAATTCGTTTCTGGTGATTTAATGCAACTGGCTAAAGATGGTGAGATATTCAAAGAAAAATTCGACTTGATAATAACTGACCCTCCAAGAGATGGAATGCATCCAAAGGTAGTTCAGTCAATAATAGATTCGGAAGTTCCTAAAATCGTATATGTATCATGTAATCCTTCGACTTTTGCAAGAGATGTGCAACTATTTGAAATGGGAGGATATAAATTGAAAAAAGTTCAACCGGTGGACATGTTCCCGCATACATATCATGTAGAAACGGTCGGTGTGCTGATAAAAATTAATTGATAATTGAAAATGGACAATTGATAATGTAGGGGTCGATTTCCATTCGACCCCAAAACTTATTAAACAAGGCAAAGCGTATGGTAGATTCAAAAATATTAGCACAGAAATATCATGAATATATCGAGAATAAAATTCAACCTGATAAGCAGACCATCAGGAACATTGAGAATTCCAGATTAATATATTTTACAAAATTATTTGCTGTTGTTGCCTCAGTTGAAAAAGAATTAACTGAAACAGAATATGCTTATGTTTTAGAATTTTACTGGGTAAACTATCCGGATATCATCGCCTTTTATTTATTCAATAAATTTGAAGAATTCAAAAGAACATATGTTTCTATTCAGTCATATGACATTGAAAAAAATATTGATACATCTTATGGTGAAAAAGTTTTTATTCTTTTCAAGATATATGAATTTATTTATTTGCTTGGAAAAGTAAGTGATTCAAAGCTTAAGACCGGAAGGAAAATAGCTTCACTACTTGGAATAAACAATGAAGAACTGGGATTGGTTGAGTCTATATTCAATGGAAATTTCAACTACGAGGATAGTTATAAGAATGTAAATATTAGATATATCTTTATCAGTGACGATAAGAAAAAAAGTAATGTATACCTACCGTATGCGGGACTTAAATTAATTGTCTTCAATTTAGAAAAATTTTACTTTTTGATAAAACTGGATGAAGAAACTTCTGTTCATGTAAATAAATTCAATGTACAAAAAAACATCTCTTTCAAAGTGCCTTATGGTAGTGATCTAACAGTTAACAACTACACTATCGAATCAGAAGATCTAAAGCTATATCTCAAAATAAAGTATAATATTTATCCGGATAAGCATTTTTTCTTAAATAACAACAAAGACCAGATCGTTCTGGATAAAAACAAAGATAATTCAACCTTAGCAAAGCTTGATTTTATAGGTTCGAAAATAATTATTGATCCTATTGATAAAAATACTGTTCTTTCAGTTAATGATAAGACCAGAGAAAAAAAGACTTACGTTAATATTAATGATTTTGTTAAAATCAATAGAAACTACCTTAATATCCGTAAACTTAAATATCAGGAATTTTTTGAAAATGAGTACATCAGGTTCTCTAAAAGTAAAACCGAATATGATATCTCGAATTATTCCGGTTCAGATATTTATATCAGTGACAAATCCGAGATAAAATGGGAAGGGAAGATAATCCTGAAAGAAGGAAGTTATTTTCTTAATACAGGTACTTGTTATCATCCTGTTTGGATAATCAGAGATAATGTTGATTTTCAAATTAACAAGCAGGCAACTTTCTTTGGAAGAAGTATCAAGCAGGAAAAATTATTTGAGCTAAAAGACAACGATACAATCTTTATTCAGGGAAACGTACTGAAATTCAACCTGGAAAACAAACTTTTTGAGAAAACATATTTTAGATATATAACTTATAGAGCTGAGAACTTAGAGTATTATTTTTCTGACAATGAAAAAGCTATTGATTCTGTATCTTTTGAAGCTGACCATGGTGATCTTATTTGTATAATGGGACCAAGTGGTGCCGGAAAAACTACTTTGCTAAAGATCCTAAGTGGCAGGATAAGACCACAAAAGGGTGAGATCTATGCTGATAATTTCAATTTCTTTGAATATTACGAAAAAATAAAAAGGTTTATCAGTTATGTCCCTCAGGATGATGTTCTTTTTGAAAATCTGACAGTTTTTGAAAACTTTTTTTACAATGCTAAATTAAGATACCCAAAACTAAGTAAAAATAATCTGACTGAAAAAGTCGATAGCGTTATCAAAGAAATTGGTCTAATATCAAAAAGAGATACAAGGGTTGGAACTGAACTTGACAAAATTTTAAGTGGTGGTGAAAGAAAAAGGATGAATATCGGACTTGAACTGTTATCCGATTCTAATATTTATTTCTTTGATGAGCCAACTTCCGGATTATCTTCCAAAGACAGTGAAAAAGTAATTGAACTTTTAAGTAAACTTTCCACGAATGGTAAAATAATATTCACAGTTATCCATCAACCAAGCTATAAAATATACAACAAATTCAATAAGATAATCCTTCTGGATCACGGTGGCAAATTAGCTTACTACGGAGAAACCCACAATGCTCTGGAATATTTTAAGGAAACATCCGACAAATTCGATTCTGAGATAGAAAACTCTGAAAATTCCAGGATCGATCCTGACTTGTTGCTTGATAGTCTTGAAGAACCACTAAGGGATATTGATGGAAGTATTATTCCTGAAAGAAAATTTTCTCCTGATCATTGGAAAGAAAAATATAAGGATCACTTGCAGGATTTAAGATCAGTTAAGATACCTTCTGGTGATCTTGTGAATGATGTTCCTTCGAGAAACTTTGACCTTGAGGGTAAAATAAAGCAATTCTTTACTCTTTTGACCAGGAACTTTAAAAACAAACTAAGAAACAGATCAAATATCTTAATTACTTTCCTGGAAGCTCCGATCTTAGCACTAATAGTAGGATTTATACTAAGATATATACCTGTTGATAAATATACGTTATACAATAATATCCACATGCCGATATTCTTATTTTTAACTGTTATCATTACGATCTTCCTTTCAATGACAAACAGCTCAGATGAAATAATCAAAGATATGGAAGTTCTCGAAAGAGAAAAGATGCTGGACGTAAAGTATAAGAGATATTTTATCTCTAAATTTCTCACTCAATTGTTCTTTGCAACAATACAAAATATACTTTACCTGGCTGTTAGTTTTGCATTACTTGAGATAAAGGAATTGTTCTTTGAATATTTACTTTTCATGACGATCATTTCTGTCTCAGGAATATCACTTGGATTTTTCATCTCATCAATTCCGGGATTAACAGTAAAGGCTGTTCAAAATATCGTTCCGTTGATATTAATTCCTCAAATAATCTTTGGAGGAGCACTAATTCAATACAAAGAATTGAACACTTCGCTTACGATCCATACAAATTCTCCTATACCTGAGATCTGCCAATTTATGCCTTCCAGATGGGCTTATGAAGGCTTGATGGTATTGCAGGATTCTTATAATAGTTATCATCCAAAAAAAGATGCTCATCAAAAGAAGTTAGACGAATTGATCAAAAACAAATTGAAGCACCAGGCTGATGATGGCATTGAACTTTACAAAGAGCGTAAATATAATCTTCTAAACAATGAAATGGTTAAAGTACGTAAAAAATATATGTCTGATTACGGAAACAGAGAGATACATCGAGCTATATTTTCAGGAAATGAAAAGTCAGAGAAATTACAAAATAAGTTGTTTTATCCTATGTTTAGCAGGGAAAAAACATTCCCGATCCTTGATAAAAAAGTAAATACTTCGATATATAACGCATTTGTGCTATTAATGATCGCAATGCTGATCAATGCTATGACATTCATAATGCTTTCAAATAGAAAAAGGTTATTAAAAATGTTTATGAGAAGAGGGAAAACGTAACTGCAAGGGGTTGAAACCCCTTGTCCCATCCTCGTAAAAAAAGTGAACAAGGTGGCTTTAGCCCCTTGCAGTGCAGGGAAATAAAAAAAGGAGAAATAAAACATGAAGTATGATCAAATAAGGCTAAACCTGGAAAAACAGTTCGGAGAGGAAATAAATAAAATTATCCAAGGTGATATAATACTAAAACTTTTAATAGATGCTCGAGTAATCAATAGCTCAGACAGCTACTCTAAGATCATGGAAAGTTATAACTTTAAGATCACCAAAGAAATGACACCTAAGCTTTTCAAACTATGTCAGGAAGTTAAAAAGACTTTACAGTTCAGTGATCAGATTGATTTTTTCATAGTAAATTCTCCTGAAATGAATGCCTTCGCAATACCAAGTAACTACAAAGAATTCCCACACAGGATCGCTTTAAATTCTACTATCATCGACAAGATGGACGATGATGAATTGAAGTTTGTAATTGGTCATGAAATTGGACATCTGGTAACTAAAACATACAAAATAAACCAGATGATGCATTTTATTTTTCAGAGTAAAGCTCCAAGTTTACTTTTAAGACAGAAGTACTCATTCTGGGGTAAACTTTGTGAACTTTCAGCTGACAGATTTGGTCTCATCGCAAATCAGAACATTGAAAAATCAATTTCAAGTTTTTTCAAACTTATCTCTGGTCTTCCTAAGAATATTATTGATTTCGACTTGAAAGCTTTTATTAAACAGAACGAGGAAAACCTTGCAAAGCATATTAATGAAATATCATCCAGTAATATTTCACATCCTATACCTGCACTTAGAGTTATATCTCTCGATCATTTTAGTAAATCTAGTCTTTTTAAAAACATCGTTAAGAACAACAAGACTAAAGCTGATAAGAAGTTAACCAAAAGCATGGATGATATACTTCAAAAGTTTTTCTTCATGGGTAACGAGCATGATGTTCACAGGATGAAGTTCATTGCATCAGCAGGATTGATAATGGCTAATGTGGATAAGCAGATCACAAATAATGAAGTTAACAGCATAATTGACTCATTGGCAAATTACCTATTGTTTCCGAAAGAATTTCTTGATGCTATCATGCAGGGAAATAAAGTAAATGAAGTTTTCAACAATGCTATCAATAATCTTTTGGACCCTAAGAAGAATAAAAGTTCTATCCAGCAGGAAGCTGATATGATGTTCAATTATCTTATCGGAGTTGCGCTTTCTGATAACAGGATCGAAAAAAGTGAAATTGAATTTTTGAATAAGATCGGAAATGAATTATTCGGTTTCCCGAAGGAAAAAATATCTTATATGATAGCAGCGATCATTGCTAGCAATTTCTCACCGAATATTATGTAAATTCGTAGGGGCGTATCGCTATACGCCCTTTCTTTTAAAAAGCCATTGAAAACACAAATATCAACAACATAAAACTGCTAAAAATTGACAGCAACATTCCTTTAATGGCCAGTTTTTTAGTAACTTCATGAGCTTCAGTGATCCCTATATAAATCACAAAGATCCACCAAATATAGACTAAAAAATTAAAGACCGGATTACTAAAAGGTATAACAGCAACCAAACTTGTAACCATCGAATATGCCAATATCCTAAAAGTTGCCTCATATCCATTCTGCCCCACCCCCGTAAAAGACAAAGAAAAATGCCACACAAAAACTATTAAGTAGAATAGAACAAAGCTCAGCAACAAATTCTTAAATAGATCTAAAATAGTAGGATTTTCTATTTCTGTATTGAGGAATTCATTGTCCTGATCTATCATATCAGGGTTTTCTTTTACAACTTCTTTCAATTGTTTCGCTGGAGAATCTATCAAACCTGTATTTATATAAAAACCTGTGAAGAATGTATTTACTGATAGCATTATTAAAACGAAAATGATCGGGAACTTCAACCCTTTATTAATATGCATCTTTGAATAGAATTCTTTAGGAGACTTAATCAGCATTAGCACTGATAAATATAAACCCATTAAGAAACTATACTTCTCTGTTTCCTCAAAAGGAATATTATCATAATTCTCAATGCTTTTTTCTTCTTCTATCATAAAATTATCTCTTTTTTGTTTTAATCGAGCGAACTTATCACTTACAACTTACCACTTATCACTACGAAAGTTTTACCGCTATTCCTAGTCCATCTCCTAACGAAATGAGTTGAGATTTGAACTCGTTTAAAGTTGAAAATCTTTTATTAAACTCCTGAAGAGTTGGTACTGCAGTTTTTGGAGGATCAAAACTTTCCGGAGAATACACAGAACCTTTCCAGAATAGATTATCAACAAGTATAATTCCACTGTCATTTATATGCTCAAGTGCATAATCCAAATACAAAGGATATCCTCTTTTATCAGCATCAATAAAAATAATATCGAATTTATCCTCTATACGATGAAGCATCTTTTCTGCCCTACCATTAATAAGTTTTATCTTATCCTCTACCCCGAATTTCTTAAAATTCTCAAGTGCCTGCTTTTGAAGATCTTCTCTATAATCAACAGTATAGATCATCCCTTTCCTAAGAACTTTTGCCATAGTCAAAGCAGAAAATCCAACATTCGTACCTATTTCAAGTATTTTTTCAGGTTGTTTAATAAGAACTATCTGTGCTAAGAATCTAGCAGTATCTCTACCGACCACAGGAAACTTATTTTCAACCAAATAAGAGTAAAGTTCTTCCGTATCATCAAGATCTAATCTAAGCAATTCATCAAGATATTTACTAAGCTTTTCATTGAGTATCATTTTGGTCTCGTTTTTGTTTCAAGCAAATATACGATAAAGAAATATTTTATTCAAGATAGAATTCTGTACAGACGTGATTCATCATGTATCTGAACAAGGGTGCTTTAGCCCTTTGGAATACATCTATTTTTGTCTTGACTAAACAGCCTTTTTCAACTATATTCACTTCCTTGTATAAACTAGTAGTTAAGAAAAAGTAAAATTGGTAGATAAAAAGAAGCAAAATTAGTATAGAATTGGAGAAAGAAAAATGATAAAAATAACATTCCCGGACGGAAACAGCAGAGAGTTTGACAAAGGCATCAAAGCTATTGAAGTAGCTAAGAATTTAAGTAAGAGCCTTGCCAAAACGACCATCGCTGTATCTGTTAACGGAAAAGTTGTTGACTTAGATCATCAGATAAATGATGATGCAAGTATCATTTTCCATAATTTTTCCGATAAAGAGGGAAAGGAAGTTTACTGGCATTCATCATCACATATACTGGCTCATGCAGTTACAAATCTTTACCCTGATGTTAAAGTTGCTATCGGACCTGCTATCGATCAAGGTTTCTACTATGATTTTGAAGCTGAACCTTTCGATGATGAAGATCTAAGAAAGATAGAGAAAGAAATTTCTCGAATAATCAAATCAGGTATCAAATTTGAAAGAGCGGAGATCAGCAGAGAGGAAGCTTTAAAGATATTTGACGAAAAGGGTGAAATTTACAAAGCTGAATTGATCAGAGAATTACCGGAAGGTGAAGTAATTTCAACTTACTCTTTAGGTAACTTCGTTGATCTATGTAGAGGACCTCACTTACAAAATTCATCAAAAGTTAAAAATTTGAGATTATTAACTTCTTCTGGTGCTTACTGGAGAGGTAATTCAGACAATAAAATGCTGCAAAGAATATATGGTATCAGTTTTCCTGATAAGGAAAAACTTGAAAAATTCTTGATGATCAGAGAAGAAGCTGAAAAGAGAAATCATAAGAAACTTGGTAAGGAACTAAGTTTATTTAGTTTTTTCCCTGAAGCTCCGGGTTCACCTTTTTATAAAAAGAATGGACTTATTATATTCGAAAAACTTATCGAGTATTGGAGAGAAGAACACGCTAAGGATGACTACGAAGAGATTAAAACTCCGGTTATTCTTAAGAGAGAACTTTGGGAAAGATCAGGTCACTGGGAAAATTACAGAGATAATATGTTCACTAGTGAGATCGAAGGTGATCAATTCGTAATTAAACCTATGAACTGCCCCGGCGGGATCTTGCTATATAATTCAGAACTTCACTCCTACAAAGATCTTCCAATAAGATCAGGAGAGATCGGGCTTGATCATAGAAATGAATTCAGTGGTGCACTTTCAGGATTGTTCAGAGTAAGAGCATTTCATATGGACGATGCTCATATATTCATGACTCCAAGTCAGATCAAAGATGAGATCATCGGAGTAATAAAATTATTTGCAAGAGTATATAAAACTTTCGGGTTAGAGTATAGATTAGAATTGTCTACTCGTCCGGAAAAATCAATTGGTACTAACGAAGCTTGGGAAACTGCAACTGAAGGTCTTAGAGAAGCATTGGATGCTTATGGGATAGGATATGAGATCAATGAAGGTGATGGAGCATTCTATGGACCAAAAATAGATTTTAAGATACTTGATGCCTTGAGTAGAGAATGGCAATGTGGTACTATCCAGCTTGATATGAATTTACCAGAGAGATTCGATGTAACTTATGTTGATGAGAACTCTGATAAACAAAGAGCAATAATGATCCACAGAGCATTGTATGGTTCTATTGAAAGATTTATGGGGATCATAATTGAGCATTTTGGGGGATTCTTTCCATTGTGGTTAGCACCTGTTCAAGTAGCTATTTTACCAGTAAGTGACAAGTTCAATGATTATGCAAGATTAATACATAAAAAATTAGTATCTCTTGGTTTCAGAGTGGATTATGATGATAGATCCGAAAAAGTTGGATACAAGATCAGAGAAGCTGATGGAATTAAGAAGATACCGTATATGTTAGTTATCGGAGAAAAAGAAGAAGGAACTAATATCTTCACTGTAAGACAACACAAAAAAGGTGATATCGGAGAGTTTGGTTTAGATGACTTAATATCTAAACTTCAAGAAGAAGTTAACTCTAGAGCATTACCGGATGGATATAAATTGGAATTTAATCAATAAAGAGGTATGAGTATTAAAAAAACTTACTCAAAAAGAATAAAAAAACCCAGCGTTAGGATCAATGAGCATATAAGATATGATCAGATCAGGGTAATCGATGAGAATGGTGATCAAGCGGGAATTATGAGCTCAAAAGAAGCAATTGAGCTTGCAATATCTAAAAATTTAGATCTTGTAGAAATAGCTCCAAAAGGTAAACCTCCTGTGTGTAAGATCATAGATTATGGAAAGTTCCGCTATGAACTTGCAAAGAAAGAAAAGGAAAACAAGAAGAAGCAGCATAAAGTTGAATTGAAAACAATTAGAATGATGTCTGTAAACATTGACAATCATGATATTGAGATCAAATCAAAAAAAGCCAGAGAATTTCTTGAAGAAGGAAATAAAGTGAAAGTTTTTCTTCAATTCAGAGGAAGGGAGATCGTTCACAGAGAAATGGGAAGAGAGCTTTTAGAAAGTTTCTTTTCTTTTCTGGAAGATATTGCTAAATTCGATTCTCCGATCATGCAGGAAGGCTTTAGAAGAATTTCAATGATACTTACTAAGAAGTAAATAATTAACATAAGCAACTAACACAACAAACAAGAAGGGGAAAACATGCCCAAGGTAAAAACGCACAGAGCTGCCAGAAAGAGAATGAAGCTTACTTCAAAAGGAAAGGTTAAGAAACCTTCTGCTTTTACAAGCCATCTTCTTTCAAACAGATCCTCAAAAAGAAAAAGAAGTCTTAGAAAGCAAGGTATATTATCTCCTGCTGACACTAAGAATATGAGAAGACTTCTAAAAGGTGTTTAGAACTAAACAAAACAAAATGTAAACAAGGAGTACGCTATGCCAAGAGCTAACAACAGAGTAGCCTCCCGTAACCGTAGGAAGAAAGTCTTAAAGGCTGCTAAAGGTTATTGGGGAAGACGATCCAAGCTTATTGAAAATGCATTAGATGCAACTAAAAAAGCTGGACAATACGCTTACAGAGACAGAAAAGTAAAAAAGAGAAAATTTAGAGAGCTGTGGATCGTTAGGATCAATGCTGCTTCAAGATTGAACGGAATGAAATATTCTGAATTCATGCACAAATTATCTCTGAAGGAAATTAAATTAGACAGAAAAGTACTTGCCCACATGGCAGTTCATGATGCTGATGGGTTCAAATCCCTTGTTGAGAGTGTTAGATAGAAAAAAGGCGATCGTATGATCGCCTTCAGATTGTAGAAAAACCCCAGTATTTTTATTGGGGTTTTTTAATTTCAACCCGAAAATTATGTATTTATAAAATATTTACTGATTTTTTCGAATAAAGAAATATTTAGTCATAATCTGATATTTTTCTAAAATTGAGTGTTGTATTGCTTTGGAGGCTTGATAAATACAAATATTAGACTGAAAAGAGCTGACATATTATCTATTGCTGTATCTTTTCTTGATTTCTTGTCCAATAGATTTACTATTTTCTTTAAATTTTGGCAGAAACTTGAGCCAATCCTCTAAACCTTGCATACCTATAACCATGTAGTTGTTTTGCATCTGCAAAACTTCTTTCAACCGTTTCCTTCCGCCGTTTATATATCTTTTTTCCATCTTCGGTAAGCCTATTTGAATCCATCTCAATCTTATCCTTTTCCCATATATGCCTTGTGATTATTCTTCTATGATTCTTCTCTTGAGTACATTTATTCAAATATGGACAATTTATACATATTTTAGGATCAGATGAGTACTCTTTATATCCTCTTCCAACTCTTCAAGATAACCTTTTGCTGTACCTTCTATATCTTTCCGATTAAATTTCTTTTTGTTTGCATTTGCCTTTAAATGTGTTGAGTCTGTATATAATATTTCACCAGTTACAAGTTTTTTTCTCATTGCCAGAAATACTATTTCATCGAAGAACTCCTGAAATACCTCACTGTTTTGAAAACGGTGTAGAATGGTGTGGTACAGATTCGTTTATCTTATATCCCAGAAACCAGCGGTAAGCCAGATTCACTTCGATCTCGCGTAAAAGGTGATTTTCTGGAATAAGATCTTCCAAAATTACCATTTCTATTTCTGATTGTTTTGATTCAATCTTTTTTAGCATAATTTCCCTACAAATATTTTCATGTTTATAGAATATATTAATCGTTTGAAGAAGAAGCAATTAATTCATTGATCTTTTTACAAAAAAAAAAGTCCCAGCTTAATGCTGAGACTTTTTCGACAGTCTGAGACCGATTTAGATCGGTCTTTTTTATTTCTGTATGAAAAGCTTTATTTATTCAGCTTTTTCATCTTCTTCAAGTTCTTCGATCTCTTCTTCAACTATTTCTTCTTCTACAACTTCATCAGGTACATTAGCTAATTCTTCTTCATCAATAATAGGCTTTCTGTCACCGGCTTCATCAACAACATTTAAAGTAATGATAGTTGCTTCCTCTGAAGGAGATTTATAAGGTATCTTGTATTCACCAAGTTGCTTGATATTTTCTTCTAGGTTGATCTTCTTCTTATCAAGATCGATCCCTTTGTTTTTTAACTCATCAGCAATATGCTGTGAAGTAACAGAACCGAATAACTTACCATCTTCTCCTACTTTCATTGAAATAGTCACAGCTTTCTTATCAAGTAGTGATTTAAGGTATTCAGCAGATTTTTTGATCTGCATTTCCTGATATTTCTTAGATTTTGTAGATTCGTTATATACTTTCATAAATGAATCTGTTGCAGGATAAGCCATTCCTTGAGGAATTAGATAATTTCTTCCGTAACCATCTTTTACCTTAACGATCTCACCGGCTTTTCCAACTCTATTTAAGTCTTGTCTTAATAAAATTAACATTTAATACTCCTTTATCTTGCAGTGTTATCGACGAAAGGCATAATAGCCAATATTCTTGCTCTTTTAATAGCTGTAGTAAGTAATCTTTGATGCTTTGCACAAACACCTGATGTTCTTCTAGGAATGATCTTTCCTTGTTCAGTAGTGAACTTTCCTAATTTCTTATCATCTTTATAATCAATATATAC
>JAQICF010000127.1 GCA_027858795.1 Candidatus Delongbacteria bacterium
CCAGTTGACCTTGACCTTAGAATTATGAATAAGAAAGTAGAACAATCAGTGAAAGATAGATTTGACTATACTGCAGGATTGGATATAAATGAAAAACCAGCAATGGTATCTTTCTGTGAGAATGAAAAACAAGACTTTATAATGTAATATTGATAGGTTACCTATGCTTAAAATAAAAAAGACCAAACTGAATGAATTCATCGACCACTTGAACAAGGAATATTCTGTATATGCTCCTGTTGAACATGGGAAAAAGACCACCTTTGCTAAGATCGAGACTGCACTTGAGATAGATCATTCTACTTATAACACGACTAAATCAGCTAAGGAAGTATTCTTCCCTCAGGCAGAAGTGCTTTTCAAGTATTCTAAAGATGGTTTAAAGGTTCCTGAGAAAAACGACAAACCTTTTGCTCTTTGGGGTGTTAGAAACTGTGATACTAAAAGTTTAAAAATGCTTGATAGTGTTTTCGGTGATGCTCATCAACATCCTGGAAAAGATTACTTTAAAGATCCTTATTGGAAGCAAAAGTACGATAATTGTCTGGTGTTCAACCTTGCCTGCAATGAACCTTTATCAACTTGCTTCTGTCACTGGTTTGATGGAAGTCCTTTCGATAAAACCGGTTCAGATGTATTTGTAGTTGAAACTGACGATCATTATATCATGGAAGGTATCAGTGATAAAGGTAATATATTCATTGAAAGCTTTGATAAAGCAGAGAAATCTGATGCCTCTGATGCTGAGAAAGTTGAAAAATTAAAAACTACTTCAGAATCTTATCTTGCCGATAAAGTTGATACAAAACCACTTTTTGATAAGCTAAAAAAGATCTGGGATGAACCTATTTGGGATGAGGTTGCCGCAAAATGTATTAATTGCGGAGCTTGTACATTCGTCTGCCCTACATGTCATTGTTTCGATGTTGATGATGAAGGTAAAGATGGAAAAGGAAATAGAATCAGACTTTGGGATTCTTGCATGTTTCAATTATTCACAAAGGAAGCATCAGGTCACAACCCGAGAGGAGTTGCTGTTCAAAGAGTTAGGCAAAGAATTATGCACAAGTACAACTATTTTAAAGATAATTATCAGATAGATCTTTGTACAGGATGTGGAAGATGTGTAAGTGTTTGCCCTGTGAATTTAGATATCAGAGAAGTTATAAAAAAAGTATTAGAATATTAAATTAAGGAATATACATAAGGTGTTATCAAATAAAATTTAAGGAAACAATTAATGTGTAAGAATTCATACATTCCCATTCCAATGAAAGTTGAGAAAATTTTATCAGAAAATCCTGATGGTTCTCTTCGTACTTTTGATCTATCATTTGTTAACGAAGAAGACAAATTCGATTATATGCCGGGTCAATTTTGCGAATTCTCGATTTTGGGTAAGGGAGAATCACCTTTTGGAATAGCTTCTTCTCCAACAGAAGAAGGAATACTTAAGTTCACTGTTAATAGAACAGGTTCTGTAACTAATGAAATTCATTATTTAAATGTTGGTGATGTTGTTGGTATTCGTGGACCACTGGGTAATTGGTATCCGCTTGAAAAATTAAAAGGCAAAGATGTCGTTATAATCGGAGGTGGATTTGCATTCACAACTCTAAGATCAATGTTGATCTATATGCTTGAGAATAGAAAAGATTATGGAGAAATCACTGTTATTTACGGTGCAAGAAATCCTGATCTGTTGATATATAAAGATGAATTGGCTGAATGGGATAAAAGAGATGACCTTACACTTCACTTGACAATTGATACACCGGTTGAAGGTTGGAATAAACATTGCGGGTTCGTACCTACAATTACCGAACAAGTTGCTCCAGACCCTAGTGCATGGGCTATTGTTTGTGGTCCTCCTATTATGATCAAATTCACATTGCCTGTTCTTAAGAAGCTCGGATTTGATGATACCAGAATTTATACTTCACTGGAAAGAAGAATGAAGTGTGGGATCGGTAAATGCGGAAGATGTGGTATTGGTTCAAAATATGTTTGTATCGATGGACCTGTTTTCTCATTTGAAGAACTAAAAAGCATCCCGGATGCTTTCTAAATAATAATGTATCTGTCATTATCGGACTTGATCCGGTAATCCATAAAGATGTGGATCCCCGTGTCGGAGCACGAGGATGACAGTGAACAAGGTGGCTTTAGCCCCTTGCAAGTTGGGATAAAAATTAAAGGGATATAGAAATGGATAAAATTATTTTAAGCGAAATGGATGCGAATTTCAAAAATGAGATCGCTGCTCAACCCGGAGCTGAACACATTCAAAGATGTTTTACATGTGGGACTTGTACAGCCGCTTGCCCGGTTGCCGAAGTGAACGATGATTATGATCCAAGAAAGATCATCAGAATGTGTATTCTTGGGATGAAAAAAGAAGTTTTATCTTCAGATATTCTCTGGATGTGCTCAAGATGCTATACATGCTATGCACTTTGTCCTCAAGGTGTAAAATTTTCAGATGTTCTTGATGTGCTTAGAGGAATGGCTATAAAAGAAGGCTATGTCCCAAAAGAGCAATACAAAGAGGCAAAAGAACTTGACAGATTCGTTCAGGAACTACGGTGTGAGATCATCAATCAGAAACTTCATCCTGAAGCTGATCATGAGAAAAATGTAAAAGATATGATCGAAAAAGAATTAAAGATTAAATGGAAAAAATAAACCGTTTACGTAGAGACGTAGCACTGCTACGTCTCACTGTATCGGTTATATTTATACATAGAAACAAACGAAATAAATTAACCAAAGGAGTGAAAAATGGATTTTGATCAAAGTGTAGATTGTAAAGGGTTGTCATGCCCAATGCCTATCATTAAGCTTAGCAAGGCTATCAAAGGTATGGAAGTTGGACAAGTACTTGAAATGCAAGGTACTGACCCGGGTTCAAAGACAGATGTACCTGCATGGTGCGAAAAAACAGGGAATGAGTTCCTTGCAGTAGAAGAAGCTGATGGAGTAAATAAATTCTACATCAAAAAATCATAACAGGAGTATGCCGTGTTTAAAAAAGGTATATTAAGAGAATTATACGACAGTATTTTTGCCAAAAGCTGGCCAATGTGGCTCGGTGGTATTCTGCTTGCCATTCTCAACCTCCTGCTATTTGTCATCAAGTATCCCTGGGGAGGAAGTGGCGGATATCTGAATACCGGTCAGAACCTTTTCGGAGCTATGGGATTTGAAAGCCTTGGAACATCAACTCCGATCAATATGCACACTGTTGCAATTCTGAATATCATGATAGTTCTTGGAGCATTGATATCTTCTTTGCTCTCAAAAGAATTCAGTATAAAAATTGCACCAAAAGGTGAACTTGTTAAAGGTTTGATCGGTGGTTCTTTAATGGGTATAGGAGCTATGGTAGGTGTTGGTTGTACTACTGGTGGATTTTTCACAGCAGTTCCTGCTTTATCAGGGGGAGCTTTATTTCTTACTGCTGGATTTTTGATAGGTACGTTCCTTGCAATGAAGTATATCCTCTGGGAAATGGAAGCATTCCCGAATATCAGCATGGGTAAATCTTATACTTTCCTGCCTGGAACTAAAGAAGGTATGGGATGGCAGAGATGGCTTGCATGGGTCTTACTTGCAGGTGTTTTCTACTTGATCAACAGCTATACTTCAGACGGATCTGCAGTAATGAAAATAAATGGATGGCACATTATCATAGGTCTGACTCTCGGACTTATTCTACAGAGATCAAGGTATTGTATCGTTAGAGCTTTCAGAGAACCGTTCATGACTGGTGAATCGTCAGCTCCTGTAGCGATCATGATCAGTTTACTGATACTTCTCTTTGGATTTACAGTACTGAAATACTTCGGAGTTGGCAATGTAGCTGAAACTGCTGTAAGAGCTATAGAAATGAAAGCTGTTTATCCTAGTTTCTGGTCTAAAGCACTTATCGGTGGGACCATCTTTGGACTTGGTATGACGATTGCCGGTGGTTGAGCGATCGGTACGCTCTGGAGAGCGGGTGAAGGTCATATTAAACTTTGGATGTCTATACTCGGTTTTACTATTATGGCACCGATTACAAAGATATTTATTGTTCCTGTATTTGAAAGTTTCTTACCTGAATCAGAAAAAATATACTTACCTGATTATTTAGGTTATACAGGTTCTGTGTTATTGGTACTTGGATTCATATTACTGGCGTATATTTTCGTAAAATGGAATGAAAAGACCGGAAAATTTTCCGCTCTATAACTTAAAGGAGAAAAAGATGAAAAGACTTGTTTATTTATCTGTATTACTTTCAGCACTCCTTTTTGTAGTTGGGTGCGGAAGCGGTTTTGCTGAGAACGGTGTTTATCCTTCTAATAAGCAGATGGTTCAAGAAGCTAAGAAGGATATTACTGAAATAACTTATGATAGTCTTATCGTAAAATTAAACAACAAAGAGCTTAGATTGGTTATTGACATTAGAGAACCCTTTGAATTTGAAGAGGGTTTTATCAATCAAGCTGATGAAGAAACAGATGAATTCCCTTATCCTGAATCTTTTACTGTTAATGTTCCAAGAGGTTTTTTGGAATTTAAGATCGACAGTAAAAAGTACTGGGATGATGACCTTATGGTGGATATGCCACCAAAGGATGAGTTGATCGTAGTTTATTGTTTATCAGGTGGAAGGTCTGCTCTTGCAGCTCACACTCTGATGAAAATGGGTTATACAAATGTAAAAAGCCTTAGAGGTGGATACAAAAAATGGCTTGACCCATCGTGGGTTGTCGTGGATGAAGTAGAAACCGACGATGGTGGTTGAGGGTAGAATTTATGGTGAGTTTCACCAAAATTCAGTGGCAAGTGACAAGTGGCAAGTAGTAAGTAAAAACTTATCACTTATAACTTACCACTTACAACTAAATAAATTGGGTAGACCTGGAGCAATTGTGCTCTGGTGGATGTGGCTAAAATAAAAAGAGGTAAAAAATGAAAAAACAATGGACAATGTTACTTGTAGTAATGTTTGCTCTAACGAGCTTGGTATTAACAAGTTGTTCGGATGATGATGATGATTCGAACTTGACAACTATGAATGCTGCTGATGTTGTTGCATACATGGATGCAAACGAAATGACTCAAGCAGATTTTCTAACAGGCTGGAAAATATCAGCAGCGGATCTTTACACATTGATCTCTGATGGTGTTGACACAAATGATCCTTACATCATGGACCTAAGAAGTTCAACATTATATGGTAAGGGACATATTCAGGGTGCACATAACGTACTTTATGCGGATGTTTTAGATTCTGCTGATACTTATGTTACTGGTCAAGATATTGTAGTTCAATGCTATACAGGTCAATCAGCAGCTCATGCTGTTGTAGCTCTTAGACTTGCAGGTTATTCTGCTTCCTCCTTAGGTTACGGAATTTCTGGATGGCGTGCAGATATTGATGATGGAAACGATGGCGATCTTACCGGTGCCAACGACCTTCAATTTAATTATTTTACTAAGGGAACAGGTAACGTTCTAGATTCTGTAGATGTAGCAAGTGCATGGATTCCTGCAGGTTCTGCAACTGGTGTTGCTGGTTTGCCTACACCTGTTGATGAATACCTTCCGACTGTCAGTTACTCTGGTGACTCAGAAGCAGCTATACTTAGAGCTAGAGCTGAAGCTATTTTAGGTCAATTCAAAAAAATATCTGCATATGGAGCAGATGGAGTTCTTGAGAATGTGGATGATACTGATCTTTTTATCAATCACTTCTGGAGCAAGGTTGCTGAATATGGTAACATAAAGAATTCATATAATATTTATCCAATGGATATTACTTTACTAGATCCTTCGAAGAAGATCATAAATTGCTGCTGGACTGGACAAAGTGCTTCAATAATAGCAGCTTATTTAACAGCAATCGGTTATGAATCCTGGACACTTGGTAATGGTGCTAATTCAATGGTCTATGATGCAATGACTGATCCGGCTATCGATTCGGCTACTGGATGGGGTGCATATCCTTATCCAACAGTAAATAATGATGGTGTAACACCACTGCCTATCGAAGGAACTGTAGTAAAGTAATTATTTTCATGAGCTGGGGGCTTTGCCCCTGCTACTAATTTTAAATTTAAGGAGATCAAATGAGGAAAATACTCGTATTATCTTTTTTGATTGTACTATCAATGTCACCTCTGTTCAGTCAGTGTATTGAACCATCAGGTGATGATGAAGGTGTTCAGGTTGTTGGATATATTCAGGCGCAATATGATTATAGATTCGGTAATAGTGATGGAAATGTTATTACTGAAGAAGCAGACGATCTTTTCTCTTTCAACAGAGCAAGAATGGGATTGTTAGGATCTATTCCTTACGATTTCAGTTACTACATTATATTTGAATTCAGCCCTACCAAAGGAACACCTTATCTACTTGATGGATTTATAACTTATTCAAGATTCGCTCCAATGTTAAAAATGACCATGGGTAGATTCAAGTCACCATTCGGTCTTGAATTAAATACTCCATGTCAGGGACTTTATACTATCAACCGTTCAGATGTTGTAAACGCATTGACTGGACCGGGTAGAGATGTAGGTCTGTGGTTTCATGGTGGTTTTGAAGAAGCTTTAAACTTGAAGTACAATCTTGCTTTAACCAATGGTGTTGCTAGTGCAACAGAAATTGGAGAACCTGGTGAATTATCTTTTACAAGTAGAGTAACTGTTGAGCCAATTGAAATGCTTCAGATTGGCGCAAGCTACAGATATACTACTTTTAGAGATTCAAGTTATGGTGTTACTAATGAAGAAATGAGAAGTTTAAATAGAATTGGTGCAGAACTTCAATTTGAATGGGAAGATCTTCTTGTTCAAGGTGAATACATTATGGGAAAAGGATACATGGAAACACCTCCTGCAGGTGCAGCTGGTGCTGTCGGTGGTAGTTGAGGTAAGCAATACTCGCCAGTTGACGATGAGCTACAAAATGCACCTTGGGATATTGAAAGTTTCGGATTTATGGTACAGGCTATGTATTACACAGAATGGGATCTGCAACCTATTGTTAAGTATGAATTCTTTGACCCTAGTAAGGAAGTTGATAAAGTAAACTATGGATTTGCTACTAAAGGATATTATGCAAAAACTAACATGACTTTCGGACTTAATTATTTCTTCAATGATTGGACCAGATTACAAATGAATTATATCATGAAGCAGGAAGAGTTTGAATCGTTTGACAATGACCAGATACTAGTACAATTACAGGTTAAGTTTTAAAACCATACTTGTGCAGTTACAGGTTAAGTTTTAAAACCATACTTTTACAATTACAGGTCAAGTTCTAAAAAACTAAGGAAGCGAAATGAAAAAATATATTGGAATGATAGTAATATTACTGATCGGTACTCAATTCCTTTTCAGTGGTGTTATTTCTGCAAAAGATGCAGAAAAACTAGTAAAAAAAGATAAAGCTGTTCTTGTATCAGCAAGACCTGCTGGAGATTACTCGAAGAAGCACGCTAAAGGTGCGGTTAATGTTGATCTTGATACTTTCTATAAGCCGGAAGGTGTAAAAGTGATGTTGAAAAGCCCTGAAGAGATCGCAAAAGTTCTTGGACAACAGGGACTGACAACTGATAAAAAGATCATAGTCTATGCAGGATCTAACAATGCTGCCGGAAGACTTTACTGGGTCCTTAAATATATGGGCGCAAAGGATGTGGATATCCTTGACGGTAATATAAAGGGATGGAAAAAGGCAAGAAAGCCTATTACTAATAAAAAGACAGAGATCGAAGCTGCTGAGTTCAAACCGGCTGTTCAGGCTGATCTTTATGCCGATATGGCATATGTAAAAGCTAACTTGAAAAATGACAAAGTCACTTTAGTTGATGTTAGAAGTATTGAAGAATTCGAAGGAAAGGATCCGGATAACGCGAATATCACTAGAAAAGGTCACATACCAAGTGCTGTTCACTTTGAGAACAAAAGTGTTTTCAATGATGATGATACAGTAAAAACAAAAGATGAAATAATCGCAGCAGCTAAAGCTGCAGGTATAACTGCTGATAAAGAAATTATTCTTTATTGTGCTTCCAGTGTCAGAGCTGGTATTGTTTTCGTAGCATTGAAAGATGTTGCGGAATTCCCAAATGTTAAAGTTTATGATGGTGCTTACTGGGAATGGAATGTCAACAAAGACAATCCTATCAAGTAACGAAATATTGATTATCAACAGGCACAGAGTGCCTGTTGATAAATTTACCTTAAGAACGAATGTAATTGAAATTGATATAGATAAACCTTAGATCGTGTATAATAATTCCGTAGAGACGCATCACTATGCGTCTGTTTAAAACGAATTATTACGATCAGAATAATAAAAGGAAAATTTTTCATGGAAGAAAAAAACAAAGTAGGTTCCGTACTAGTGGTAGGAGCAGGAATTGCAGGGATACAATCATCTCTGGATCTTGCAGGATCAGGATTTAAAGTATATTTAATGGAAGAAACGCCTGCTATAGGTGGAACTATGGCTCAGCTTGACAAGACATTCCCTACGAATGACTGTGCAATGTGTGTGATCTCCCCTAAGCTGGTTGAAGCCGGAAGGCATCTTAATATAGACCTTTTAACTGACACTGATCTTATAGGTGTAGAAGGTGAAGCCGGTAATTTCTCCGTTAAAGTTAATAAAAGAGCCAGGTTTGTAGATCTTGATAAATGTACAGGCTGTGGTGAATGTGCTTCTATCTGTCCAATTAATACTGTTTCTATCTTTGATGAAAAGTTGGTGGAGAAAACAGCTATATACAAACCATATCCTCAAGCTTCTCCAAACGGTTTTGTCATCGACAAAAATGAATTACCTCCATGTCAGATATCCTGTCCTTCGGGCATCCATGTTCAGGGATATATTGCTCTGGTTTCTCAGGGAAAATATAAAGAAGCTTATGACCTTATTAGACAAAATAATCCATTCCCATCTGTCTGTGGAAGAGTATGTCACAATCCTTGTGAGCTTGACTGTAGAAGAGGTGATTATGATGATCCATTGGCTATCAGATCTATAAAAAGATTCATTGCAGATTATGTACATTCGAACCAGGATGAATTTGACAAGAAAGAAGCTCCTGTTGCAAAGACCAAAGAAAAGATCGGTATTATTGGTGCTGGTCCTGCAGGTATGACTTGTGCGTATTATCTTGCTCAGAAAGGTTATCAGGTAACTATCTTTGAAAAGGATGCAAAAGCTGGTGGAATGATGCGTTCTTGTATTCCTCCTTATAGATTGGACAGAGATGAACTTGATTGGGAAATTGAACAAATATTAAAAGAGGGTGTTGATCTTCAGGTTAATTCTCGTATAAATTCTCATGCGGATATTGAAGCTCTTAGACTTAAAGGATATAAAGCATTTTTTGTAGGTATCGGGGCACAATTAAGTAAATCACTTCGAATAAAAGGTGAAGAACTGGAAGGTGTTTTCGGAGGTATTGATTTCCTTAAGAAAGTTAACTGGGGTGAAAAAGTCGAGATCGGTAAAAAAGTAGCTATCGTCGGTGGTGGAAATACTGCTATTGACTGTGCAAGAACTGCTAAAAGACTTGGTGCTGATGTTACTTTGATCTATCGTCGTACAAGAAGAGAAATGCCGGCTGAAAAGCATGAGATAGTTGCTGCTGAAGAAGAAGGAATAAATTTTAAATTTCTTACTAACCCTATCGAGATCATAGGTGAGAACGGAAAAATGAAATCTATCAAGTTCGCTGAAATGAAACTTGGTGCCAGAGATGACAGTGGAAGAAGAAGACCTGAGCCAACTGGTAAAGAATTTACTGAAGATTTCGATAATGTTATGGCTGCAGTCTCACAGACTTCAGATCTTAAGATATTAGAAGAGAGTAATGTAAAGACAACTCCTTGGAATACAATCGTAGCAAATGAATTAACATTCGGAACTAATATCCCTGATGTATTTGCAGGTGGTGATGTTGTTCAGGGACCTGCTTCTGTTGTTGAAGCTGTAGGTCAAGCTTATGAAGCTGCTATTTCTATTGAAAGATACTTAACCGGCCAGGATATGGAAGAAGGTAGAGTTGCAAAAGAAGATCTTATCCCGGCTAAAGAACCACAGCAATTCGTTATTAAGCAGGAAAGAGTTCCTATGGGATTCCAGGATGCTGATAAGAGAATCGCTAATTTTGACGAACATGAACTTGGTTACGATGAAGAACAAGTAAGAGAAGAAGCTAAAAGGTGTCTTGAATGTGGAATCTGTTCTGGGTGTATGGAATGTGTAACTGTTTGTGAAGCTGAGGCAATAGTTCACGATATGGTTGACCAGGAAGAAGAAATAAATGTCGGTTCTATCATTGTTGCTACAGGTGCAGAAAAATATGATCCTACTGCCTTACATGAATATGGTTATGGAAGATTTGAGAATGTAGTTACAAGTATCCAGTTTGAAAGAATATTGGCTGCATCGGGACCTTTCGAAGGTCATCTTCAAAGACCGGCTGATGGAAAAGAACCTCATAGGATAGCATGGATCCAATGTGTAGGCTCGAGATCAGAGGAAACACCTTATTGTTCATCTGTTTGCTGTATGTACACTATGAAAGAAGCTATTATTGCAAAAGAACATGTTGCCGCAGTTGAACCTACAATATTCTATATGGATATTAGGGCATACGGTAAAGATTTTGATAAATATTACGATAAAGCCAAAGAGGCAGATGTTAGATTCGTAAGAGGAAGAGTCGGTAAGATAAAAGAAATCGCTGAGACAGGAAATCTTGAACTTTATTATGTTGAGGATGACGGAAAGCATAAAGTTGAGGAATTCGACCTAGTAGTACTTTCTATTGGTCTTCATCCACAGAATACTTCTGTTGAATTATCTGACAAGCTTGGCGTAAGATTAAATGAATATAATTTTATAGATAATTTCGGTATTTCTCCAATTCAAACCACAAGACCAGGAATTTTCGTCTGTGGACCGGCAGTTTCACCTAAAGATATTCCTGAAACTGTCATGCAGGCTTCCGGAGCTGTTGCAGGTGCCGCTGAGATACTTTCTGAAGTAAGAGGTACTGAAGTAACTAAAAAAGTTTATCCCGATGAAATTGATGTGATTGGTAAAAAACCGAGGATCGGTGTATTTGTCTGTCATTGCGGTATAAATATCAGTAGTGTCGTTGATGTGAAAGGAGTTGTTGAATTTGCAAAAACATTACCGAATGTTGTTTATGCTTCAGATAATCTTTTCACTTGTTCTCAAGATACACAAGAGCAGATGAAAGATATCATAAAAGAATATAAATTGAACAGAGTGATCGTTTCATCATGCTCTCCAAGTACCCACGAAGAACTTTTCCAGGAAACGATGAGAGAAGCAGGTCTGAACAAATTCTTATTCGATATGGCAAATATCCGTAATCAGTGTAGTTGGGTTCATAAAGATGATAAACCAGCTGCTACCGAGAAGGCAAAAAGACTTACTAAGATTGCTGTCAGTAAAGGTAGATTACTAGAACCATTACATTCTATTGCGCTAGATGTAACTCAGACTGCTCTTGTAGTAGGTGGTGGTCTTTCAGGACTTACCTCTGCCCTTTCAATCGCAAATCAGGGTTTTGAAGTTGCTATCATAGAAAAAAGTGATCGAACAGGTGGAAATCTTAATAGACTTGATGAAACAGTTGAAGGTAAAAAAGTAATTGATTACCTAACTGAACTTAGAGACGAAGTTGAAGATCATAAACTAATCAAATTATATACCGATGCTAAAATTACTGAGATTTCAGGATATGTAGGTAACTTTACGACAAATATTCATTTAGACAGAGAAAATGATGATATCAAGTATGATCATGGTGTTATAATAATCGCAACTGGTGCTAACGAATCTAAACCTACTGAATATATGTATGGTAAGAATGAGAACGTTATAACTCAGCTTGAATTTGAGAAGGATTTTGAGAAAAATATCAAAGATTATAAGAAGATGAAGAATATCGTTCTGGTTCAATGTGTTGGTTCCAGAGATGAAAATAGACCTTATTGCTCTAGAGTTTGTTGTACACATTCAATTAAGAATGCAATTCGTTTAAAGGAATTAAATCCTAAGATAAATATTCATATTCTTTACAGAGATATCAGAACTTACGGATTCAATGAGAAATACTACAAAGAAGCCAGAGAACTTGGAATCGTATTTGTGAGATATGATCTAGACAGCAAACCTGTGATAGATATTGATGCAAAGCAGGAAATGCTTAAGAGTAAAGGTTTAAGAGTTACTTATAAAGATCATATCATGCAAATGGATACTGTAATGTATCCTGATAAAGTTATTTTATCATCCGCTATGGTTCCTCAGGAAGATGCAATAGAACTTTCACAGATGCTTAAGATACCTCTGAATGAAGATAATTTCTTCATGGAAGCTCATGTTAAACTCCGTCCGGTAGATTTCTCTGCTGAAGGTATTTATCTGGCCGGTCTTGCACATTCTCCAAAAAATATGGAAGAAACTATTTCGCAAGCAAAAGCTGCTGCTGAAAGAGCAACTATGATAATCAGTTCTAATGAATATATTGCCGAAGCTAATATTGCAAAAGTTGATCTTGATGCTTGTGCAGGTTGTGGAATGTGTGTATCTGTTTGTCCTTACGGAGCTCCTGAATTATTCTGGAGAAACGGTAAGGAATTTGCCCATATCAATTCTGCCCTATGTAAAGGATGTGGAAGTTGTGCGGCTGTTTGCCCATCAGGGGCAATGCAACAACTTGGTTTCAAGGAAGAACAACAACTTGCCATGTTGACTGAAGCGTTGGAAGTGTGGTAAGATTAACGTAACAACAATTTCCGTAGGGGTCGATAATATTCGACCCTTTTTTAATGCAAATTTTCATAATATTTTATATATTATGCTTTCTTATGAATTAAACTCAAATAACTGGATAATGTTAATGGACAAAGAAAAATATAAAATCATCAATGGATATAAACACATTTTATATGAACCCGAAGAACTTACCGAATCTGAAATGATCCAGGAAAGTGGAGCATTTTATGAATTTATGGATCAAAGACGATCTATAAGAGAATTTTCTGACAAGTCTGTACCAAAAGATGTGATCGATAACATAATTAAAGCAGCGTCAACAGCTCCGTCTGGTGCTCATAAACAACCTTGGACATTCTGTGCTGTATCAAATCCTGAATTAAAGAAAGAGATCAGGATCGCCGCAGAGAAGGAAGAAAAAGAAAGTTACGAGAATAGAATGAATGATCAATGGTTGGAAGATCTTGGACCTTTAGCAACTGATCCCAATAAACCATTTTTGGAAGAAGCTCCTTGGTTGATCATCGTTTTTAAAAGAGTATTTGAATACAATGAAAATGGTGAAAAGTTAAACAATTATTATGTTAATGAGTCTGTAGGTCTCGCATGTGGAATGTTGATAACAGCTATTCATAATGCAGATCTTGTAACAGTTACACATACTCCAAGTTCGATGCATTTTCTTTCGACATTGTTAAATCGACCTGAAAATGAAAGACCTTTTATGATATTACCAATTGGATACGCAAAACAACCAACTTATGTTCCTGAAATTGATAGAAAAAGCCTTGATAAAATAAGTGAGTACTACGAATAAAAACATGGAAATCAAACAAGAAATAAGCATAGTTAAAAGAATATTAACGTTGTCTCTACCTGTTATGATGGGTGAGATAATGTTCAGTATCTTAAGTTTTGTTGACAGGTTCTATATTGCTAAACTCGGTATAAATGAAGCGGCAGGTTCCAGTCTCAGTTCAACAATTGTTTGGGTACTTATAGCTTTAAGTACATTGATAACTGGTGGTACAATTGCTCTTGTTTCAAGAATGGTAGGTGAAAAAAATCATGAAGGAGTAGCAAAGAGTGCAGAGCAATCAATTTTACTTGCACTAACTTTAGGTCTGTTAGTTGGTGGAATAACTTATTTATTTTCATCAGATATCATTGGATTTTTCAATGCTGAGCCTGTTGTTGAAAAAATAGGAATTCAATATTTCAGCATTCTTCTTCTGGGTTATCCTTTGATTATGCTTGGATCAACCTCTGGAGTGATCTTTCAGTCATCAGGAAATACAAAAACACCTATGTTGATATTTACCGGTATGAGTGTTCTAAATATAATCCTCGACCCAATGCTGATATTTGGTTTCGGATCGATACCTGCAATGGGTGTAAGAGGTGCCGCTTGGGCAACTGTGATCTCTGAACTAGTTGCTGCATCATGGATCTTAACACTATTATATAAAGATAAAATATTAAATTTAAGTTGGATAAGTACTTTTATTCCTGACTTTGTAATGATCAAAAGAATATTAAAGATCGGTATGTGGAGCGGGATGAACAGTTTGTCACGACCACTATCAGCAATATTCCTTCAAAAGATAATAACTTATCATGGTACATATTTCGTGGCTGCATTTAGTTTTGGAATACAGTGGATATCTATCGTTTTTATATTTATGCAGGGAATGAGAGTTGCAATTTCAACTCTTGTTGGTCAGTTCTTAGGTCAAAATAACCATCAAGGTGCCAAAGATACGACTAAAACAGGTCTGCAATTCGGTTATGTCTTTATTTTGATCATCATGGCTATCGGAATTCCATTATCAAAACAAGCAATAGGAATTTTCACAGCTGATCCCGCTGTTATTGAAGCAGGAAGTGGTTATCTTGTAATAGTCCTTGTAGGAATGCTTTTCAATGTTCCAATGACTGTTTATGCTGCTGCTTTCAACGGAGCTGGTGATACCGCACCACCAACAATTGTTGCTTTTATAGCCAATTGGGTTGGCAAGATTGGTTTTGCTGCAATTGCGACTTATTATTTTAATTTAGGGATAAACTGGGTTTGGTTTGCTATAACTCTTTCGATAATAATCGAAGGTATCGGGTTGTCTATTTGGTTCAAACGTGGAAAATGGATGCACAAAACAGTTTAAGAGCTAAACTGTTTTGAGTGGTCAGTGGTTAGTGATCAGTAGTTAGTTCGTAGGGATTTCCGTAGAGACGCGATTTATCGCGTCTTTAATAAATAATACAAAGGGGACAATAATGAAAATAACAATTGATAACAAAGAAATAGAATTTCTACCTACAAATAAAAACATAGTTGATGTTGCAGACAGAAATAAAATTGGAATACCTGCTCCTTGTTACAAAGCTAAGGAGAAAAAAGGTTGTTGCATGGGTTGTGCTGTTGAGATCGATGGAGAGATCAAGTATGCATGCTGTACAAAACCTGTCGATGGTATGAATATTATTATAAATAGGATTGATCTTAAGCAAATCAGGAAAAAAAATCTCAGTACTTATCTTCTTAAATTGAAAGAAGGTACTCTTGAGGAAGGTTGCTCCAGCGGATGCAGTTGTTCTGATGGTGATAGTGGATGTTGCTAGGGTTTCTACATAATCCTATTCGTATCCCCGACTATCTCTTTAATTTTCTTAAAATCTTTACTTTTCCAAGAAATATATCCCACCAACGGACCTAGTGTTAGCATGTTGAACAAATGATGTGAAAATATCTGCCCAAAACTTTCACCAACATAATCAATATTAAACATCGGCAAAACAAAAGCAATTCCGAAAACACCTAGTGATAAGATCTGAAGCCACATTGCTTTTTCATTACTTTTATCGGGATAATGTAGTAATTCACTATGTGATTGCCACAAAAACCCAGAGGATGTTATTGCAGCTATCATCCCTAGGAATATTTTTATAAACATATTGGGAACAAAATTACCGAGAGCCTCATCACCTAAAAAAGGGGCAAACAGTACTGAAATTACTGCAAGTACTACAAAGAACAATGCTGAATACCCGATAAACGAAGTAAAAAATCTTTTGCTATCATTTTCCTTAGTTAAAAGCAGAAATTTTTCATCAAAGCTGATTTTCTTCATAATATTACTCCATTTAAGAATAAATGAAAATATTTTTTTTACAAAATATCAAATGTTTTTAAATGATTTTACGCATACGAGCTGATGGAATCCTCAACTGCTCACGATATTTCTGTACTGTTCTTCTTGCAACATGTTTATGTTCCATAGTCAACATCTCTGAGAGTTTTTGATCAGAATAAGGCTTTAATTTATCCTCAGCATTAACGATCTCTTTAAGTCTGGTCTTTATCAATGTTGTAGAAATATCATCACCTTCATCAGTATGGATCTTATCAGTGAAAAAATATTTTAATTCAAATATACCAAATTCAGTGTAAGCATATTTACCTTTCGTAGATCTTGAAATAGTCGCAATGTCCATACCAATATCCTCAGCTACATCCTTCAGAATGAGTGGTTTTAATTTTTCAGGACCATCTTCGAAAAACCCATCCTGAAATTTAATTATAGAATACATCACTTTTTTCAGTGTTCTTCTTCTCTGCTGGATAGCATTTATGAACCATTTTGCTTTTTCAAATTTATTACGAACAAAATCCTTTCCTTTCTTATCCATGTCAGAGTTTCCAAGCATTATCTTAGCATCATTCTCATTGACATAAAGATTCTGAATTGAAGGAGAGTTTAAAAATACCTGCAACTTTCCATCTATTCGCTTAATAATAAAATCCGGAACTATCGCTGAATTATCATCAGGGCTTTTTTCCCATGAATCCAATACTCTGGAAGTACCTGGTTTAGGATTTAAATGTTTTATTTCATCGATAACTTCAAGCATCTGATCTCTGGAGATGCCTGTACTATCCATAATTTGAGACATCCTATTATTCATGAAGTCATCAAAATGATCTTGTAACACAATTAAACTATCTTCCATGTATAACTTTCTTGATCTCAGTTGAATAATAAGGCTTTCCTGTACATTTCTGGTAGCAATCCCGATTGGATCAAGTAGTTGAACTTTTCCAAGAACTTTTTGAACGTATTCATCATCTATATTATCAAAAGAAGATGTAATTTCTGAAAGTTCTATGTTGAAAAAACCGCATTCATCTAAGTTATCAACGATCTTTTCAGCAATCTCTGTTTCCAATTGAGTAAAACCGTCTTGAGAAATTTGTTCGTATAAAGAATCCTTTAAAGTCTTTATCGTAGGTTGTTGAAAATCTTTATCATCATCATCAGATGAGTACTGACCAGGGAAATTGTCTTCGTAGTTTGAAAATTCATTTATGAACTCTTCAATATTAATATCTTCTTTCTGATCGGTTGCATCATCATCTGTAATTTTATCAGATGTTTCGAATTCTTCAGATTCTAAAAAAGGATTTTCTGCAAGTTCTTCTTTGATCTTTGCTTCTAATTGCAAAAGTGGAAGTGCAAGGATCTCCGATCGTAAAATTACGGCTGGTTCCAGTCTTGTATCAAGTTTCAAGTTGGTGTTTAAGATATGTTTTAACATGATACACCTCCTTATTTTATCTGTCTTTTTAAGCTTGTTACTCGTCATGCCGAAATAAATTCAGGGTGACGTTTTAAAATCTTTTCTTTGTGACTTAGTGCCTTTGTGAGAAATTATTGAGTCAGCTCTTCTTTTCTATGAAGCTGGAAATTTTCTCCCAGATACAATTTCCTTGCAGTAGGATCATTTGCCAGGAACTCAGAAGAACCTTCGATCATTATTTTTCCATCGAAAAGAATATAAGCTCTATCAGTTATCTTTAGCGTTTCGTAAACATTATGATCTGTAATAAGAACGCCTATCCCTCTTTTCTTAAGACCAACCACGATAGCTTGTATAGATTCGATAGTAACCGGATCAACACCCGCGAAAGGTTCATCAAGAAGAATGAAATCCGGATTTGTCACCAAAGATCTGGTTATCTCAACCCTTCTTCTTTCTCCACCGCTAAGAGAAAATCCCATGCTTTTTCTTATATGAGATATTTTAAGGTCTTCTAACAGCAACTCAAGTCGTTCTTTTCTCTTTTTCTTATCTTTCTCGACTGTCTCAAGAATTGCCATTATATTATCTTCTACAGATAATTTACGAAAGACTGATGCTTCCTGAGGAAGATACCCAAGTCCCTGCCTTGCTCTTTTGTACATTGGCATATTAGTCACATCTTTCTCTTTAAGATAAACTTTACCTGCATTTGGTTTGATCATTCCGGTTAACATATAGAAAGTTGTGGTTTTTCCTGCTCCGTTAGGACCAAGCAATCCAACAATTTCACCTTTTTTCAACTCTATCGAAACTGATTTTACGACCTCTTTATGACCGTATATCTTTTTTAAATTATCCGCTTTTAATATTTCTTTCATTTTATATTCTCTAATGTCATTCTGAATTTATCTTCCGGGTTGTTGTGAGACGTAGCAGTGCTACGTCTCTACATTCACCCTGATCTTTTCTCTTTGTCATTCTGAATTTATTTCAGAATCTTTCTTTTTATTGTCTTCTTTTTAAGATCACCAGGCGCATACACACCTTCACATCCACCTTTAACTTGTGCATTTGTAATACCATTATCATCCAAATTAATGATCAATGTATCACCAAGCAGGTAATTTGAAGCATTGCTTTCTGATTTTTCGTTCTCTCTTATAAAATACAACGCTTCTGCTTCTTTTGAAATAAAAATTTTAGAAAGTTTTTCTTTCACGAAAAATATATCCATCTTTTTGCCACTCATTTGATTCTTTTCGTCCATTTTATTTGAGTCCGGGACTGATTCAAAAAAAGCATTATTTATGATAGTAGCTTCCCTAGGCGAAAGTGACTTATCATCTGCAAAAATAAAGATAGTATCTCCAGTAATAGTATGATTTTCATAAACTATCTTAGGAGTTTTCAGAAGTTTTATAAGGTCTTTATCTTGGTAAAATTCTCCGTAATCTGTTGTTACAGAGAGAGAGCCTCTATCTAATCGGACATCTTTATCTATTTGAGTTATACCTGTATCCATTGAATAATCAATGGTTTCACATGAGAAAAATGTAGTATCAGGATTTTCTGTTTCATATCTAGAGAACTTACACTTCCCAGTTGCTGAATGGTTATTGGTCTCAAAGTTGAAATTCCCTTTATTTGCGGAAATTGTTGAGCTGTTTTTAAATTCTAAGTTCTTTTTTAAACCTGGAATATTGCTCGGAGGGAATTTTGATACATTTTCAATAGAATCCTTTAACTCATATACGTCAAGATCATATCTAGAATTCAGTATTAAAATTGAAGTTGAAAGGTCGTAAACAGCTCTATCCGTTTTTAGTTCATAATACCTTAGAGAATCTAAAGCAAAAACACTGTCAATTGAAGTTGAGCTGATAACTTCCTTCTTAGTATCGTATTTAAGTTCTCTGCAAAATAAAATTGAAGGAGTAAGTTGATATTCAACTCTAACAGAATCTTTTATAGTAACACGATCAAACAATTCTACAATGTTCGCATATTTCCCGTAAACAGTCACATCATCACGCCTCATCATAACATTACCGGTAAGATATGCCGATCTTTTTTCATTATATCTGTAAATATCAGCTTTATCACAATGTATTGTCATTGCAGTGTCCTGAAGTACTACATTCTTGAATAACTTAGCACTTTTCAGGTCTTTACCAACTATCGCCGAATCACAATCTACTTTATAAACATCATACTCAATACTGACATTTCCGTAAATGATCCTTCGACCATCTTTTGTTTGTTTAAAAACATCTGCTTTTTTTATATTTAGAAGAGATTGCCCGAATAACGAATACGCAAAGACAAAAACAAATATGTATAGGTACTTTTTCATTCGAATTAACTTTTATTATGATAAATTATTTGAGCTCCTAATAAGACCGTATTTTCAACTATCTTATGCTCTTTTGACATTTTTTTACCGATCAAAGAAGCATCTCCGCCGGTTAGGATAATTTTCATCTTAGTGTTAAGCTCTTTTTCGATCTTTTCTATGAAACTGTCACAAGTTGAAGCTAATCCATTAATAATACCTGAACTGATACATTCAATCGTGTTTTTACCAATAAGATAATCTATTTCTTTTTTTTCTATCTTTGGAAGAAGTGAAGTGTTTAATTCCAATGCTTTGCTACTGATCTCGATGCCAGGAAGTATCATACCTCCCTCAAAATGACCTTCAGGTCCAATGATCTCAAAAGTCAGAGCTGAACCAATGTCTATAACGATAACTGAATTTTTAAATTTCTCGATCGCATAAGCAACATTACATAATCTATCAATACCTAACTCATTTATATTATCGTATTTACTTTTCAACTTTGAGTAAGAATCGTGAGTGATAATATGAGTTTTTACAGCTGTGTTTGAAGTTATACATTTGCTAAAAAGTTCAGTAAGTTCCGGATCTACTGAAGCGATTATTATCTTTTTAACGTTATATCCAAGAATTAGATCTACAGTTCTAACAAATTTATAAGGAACTTCAGCAGTATTCTTATTATGAGCAAGTGTGGAAATATCAATGATCTTACCAGCTTTAAAAAAAGCTGAAGTAATTGTAGAATTACCTATGTCGAGTATGAGTTCCACTTTATTCTTCCACAGATTCTATCTTAACATCATGCCATAATTCTTCAAGTTTGTATATCTCTCTGGAATGAGGATCAAAAATATGAACAATAACATCAAAATAATCTAAAAGTACCCATTTTGAGTTTGATTGACCTTCATATCCAATTGGCTTAACGCCCATTCTTGAAAGTTCTTTTCTGATATGTTCTGATAATGCCTTCAAATGCTGATCTACAACACCTGTTATCAATACGAAATATTCGAAATGCAATTTGTGTGATGTTGCATCGATTATTTTTATGTTCTCACCTTTTTTATTTAAAGCAAGTTCCGCAATTTTTTTTGCCAGTTCGTAACCTTTCATTGTATCCTCTTATGTATGTAGTTTAAATTATAAAGTATTTGAAGTAGATATAAACTATCGGTGAAATAAATATTATACTGTCAAACCTATCTAGTATCCCACCATGACCCGGGATAATATTTGATGAATCTTTAACTCCGCAATCCCTTTTCAGCAGTGACTCGAACAGATCACCCAATTGACCGAATATTGATATAATAAATGATAGTATCAGAACATTGTTAAGGTCTATACCCCTCATTTCATACATTGGAGTATATTTGTAAATTAAGATCCCTGCCAACATGGCGAATATTATACCTGAAATTGACCCTTCTATAGTTTTCTTCGGGCTGATCTTTTTTGCTAATGGGTGAGTTTTGAACATTTTACTACAGGTCATTCCTCCGAAGTAAGCAAAAATATCTGTAGCCATTATTACAGAGTATATATATATAAATATTATCGGATCTGTCATTTTCATTGTTGCAAGTAAAGTGGCTGGGAATATCCCAAGATAAATGAATGCCAAAGCATATCCAGATACGATCTGAGTAGGATTTTCTTTATTTCGGAATAATTCAAGTAGAAATAATAACAGAGCAAGAATAAATGCTACTTCGATACCGGTATTTAAATCATAGAGAAGAACTGTTATAGGAACCAAAGACACTAAGAAGGTTACTGTTTTGCTAAGGTGAATACCTTTTTTTTCATAAAATGACACTAATTCTTTAGTTCCGAGAAATGATATCACAAAAATAAATAATGTAAAATATTGATCTCCCAAAAATGGAAGATATAAAATTATCGGTGCTGCTATCAACGCAACTATTGATCTAACGATCATATTTTTATTCATGACATACTGCCTAATTTGTGTATTATTCAATTACATCTATATAAAGTTAAATATAATCGAATAAGGGTTGTTATGAAAGATTAAAAAAAGAAAGTCTGTTTAGCCTGTAGAAATGTAGGATTTTTTTTACGAATATACCTTAATAGAGTACTATGAACATATCATCCTATTTTGAAAACAAATAATCTTTGCAAAATCTTTAAGATTGCAATATTATAAGTAGTTATATATATTAAAGTTTCCATTAACTATACTGATTGATAAAATATGAATAAAGAAGCTAAAGAAAAATATCTTATTCAATTAAAGATGAAGAATTATAGTAATAGTACATTAAAGTCCTACGGTTACTGCTTTGATCTGTTTTTAGAACACTTTAAGAATACAGATATAAATAATTTGACTAAAGAAGATATAACTAATTTTTTGTATCAAGAAATCCAAAATGGACTATCATACGGATATCAGAATCAGATAATTAATGCGATAAAATTTTATTACGAAAAAGTCTTGGGAAGAAAAAGAGAATTGTATAACATACCAAGAGCGAAAAGACCAATAAAATTACCTACGGTATTCAGTGAAGAAGAAATAATTACACTTATAGGAAATATTGAAAACCTGAAACATAAGTCGGTACTATACCTTATTTACTCAGCGGGGTTAAGAATAAGTGAATCAGTAAATTTGAAGGTTGCTGATATTGACTCAAAGCGAAATATTATAGTTGTCAGAGGTGGTAAAGGCAAGAAGGACAGAACTACACTACTATCACAAAAACTCCTAATGATGCTGAGAGAATATTACAGACAGTACCGTCCCAAAGAATATCTTTTCGAGGGTCAGTCAGGTGGAAAGTATTCTATTAAAAGTATTCAAAAAACTTTTAATGCAGCTTTAAAGAAGTCAGGGATTAGGAAGAAAGCTACTGTTCATTCTTTAAGACATAGCTTTGCAACTCATCTTCTGGAAAGAGGTACTGATCTTAGGTATATTCAGGAACTACTTGGCCATAACAGTTCGAAAACAACTGAGATATATACACATATAACAAAAAAGGGTATGGATAAAATCACCAGTCCGTTGGACAACCTAGAAGTACATGAGAAAAAAAGGAAGTACGGCGTGTTGCCATTTTGATTAGGTATAGTTTCAAAAAATAACACTACTAAAAAAAGCCTACGTCTTTTTTTCATACGTTGTCTGACATTCTTGGGGGTTTCTAAGATATAAAGAAAAAAACTTGCCAATATAATATAAAAATTTATTATGTATGAGTATTAAATGCGTAAGTATAGGGACAGGTGATTACTGATTTGGATGGCATATTGTAGTTGAGTGATCAACTATTATAATGAAGAAGATAACCGATTAAAGCTGAGACTTACGAGACAATTAAGAGAGCAATTAACTAAAGGTATTCAAAATGATAAAAAAAGAAAATTATACAAAAAAACAAATTGTTTATAATTTTACTAAAAATATTCTAAATTCGAGTTTGGATTATCTGATTATATTTAGTTTAGTTTCATTTGTATTTGTATTATTTGAATTCAAAATTGAATTCCTGTTTATCCAAATTTTTAATATTTCTAGATCTTATTTATCACTATCTTTGCTATTTGCTTTTTGTTTATTTGCATTCGGTATTATTTCGCATAGAAATGATTATGTAAAGCATAATGTAAAGCTTATGAACAGTATTGTATTTAATAACAATATGGTCACAGGTCTTTTTTTGATATTTATTGAAATTTTTGGAATAATAATTATTTTATACCAATACAAGCATTCTATTGGAAATGGATTTTTAAAAGGTCAGGATGTGTGGTCATTATTTATATTGAATAAATTCAAAATTAGAAAAAAGTATGCAGTTTACTCCTCTGTTTCTAATGAATTTTCGTTTTTTGTTTGAGGTGTTATTTCTTCCTCCTATAGCAAAAATTTTACCACCCAGTACGGAAACACTAAGACCATGCCGTGGAGTGGGCATCGGTGTTCTGGCGCT
>JAQICF010000172.1 GCA_027858795.1 Candidatus Delongbacteria bacterium
AAAACAAAAACAGTATCTTTCATAATTGTCATATCAATTGGATCTTGAAATTCTCCAGGACCTTCTCCTTTTTGACCAAATGAAACAATGAATTTTCCATTAGACATAAATTTTTTGATTGTCGCCGTTTTTCTATCCAATATATAAATATTATTATAACGATCTACATTCAAAGAAAAAGGAACATAAAAATTACTTTTAGAGTTATTCTCATTACTATTCACTCCCTTAATCGTTAAAATTTTTTCAAAACAAATACCCAAATCTTTTTTAGAATTCACATCATAATTCATGTAATTTACAATCCCTTTATCTCCCTTCATTATTGAATAAGATTTATCTTTTGTACAGCCAAAAAAAACAAATACAAAAAAAATAAAAATCATCATCCTTAATTTCATTTTCATCTCCACACTTATTTATACTGTAAATCACGGTATGTTTTATTTATATACCTCAGGTTATTTACCAAATTTTTATACTCATATTCCTTCTCTCTTATGGAGGTAATGTAATTCAATACTTTCTCAAAAACTAATTCAAAAAACTTTAATTCCTCTTTTGGTGGAATAAAAGTTTTTTGATCTTCATAGATTGCAGCTGCACAATATTGTAAAGATGGTAAATACCAATTAGTATTTCCACTCAATACCAAGCTTTTATCTAATCCTTTTGCGAATTTTTTCCTGTTCTCAGTAAAAGATTTATTATCAAATTCTTCAAGACTCGAAAGTTTAAATTCTTTTTTTTCATTCAACATAAAGCATGGATAAATGTCACCCTTGGAACTAAAAGATATAGTAGAGCTGCCGGCAGGACATATAGATGGTAATTTTGATTTCAATACAATACCAGAAATCAAACCAACAATAAAATAATCAACAATTATTTTATTCTTATTTTCACTAATAAGATTTAAAAAAATAAAATCGACTAAATTAAGATAGTTCTCTGTATACACCTTATAATTAATTCTTTTATCATAATTGCTACTTACTGAAACATACGGAAAATGCACTAATTGAATATTAAATTCTTGTAATATCCACTTATACAATTCTATCAATGAAATCTGTCTCAAGGTCTCATTTGTTATTGCACCTTCAATGGATTTGGGTTGCATTGTTTCTTTTTGAAATCTCTTAATATTTTCTGTAACTATGCTATATGTACCCTTTCCTGATTTATAAACTCTATTAGCATCATTTATAATTTTTGGGCCATCTAAACTTATTGTTATATCAATTTTATATTTTTTTATTATTTTTGATATTTTATCGTTAAAAATTGAACCATTAGTTATTAGTGTGAATTTTTTATTTTTTAATTTAGAACAAAAGAATTCTAAAATATCCAAATTCAACAATGGTTCTCCTCCAAAGAAATGTACTACTTTAATATCAGGATAATTATTATTTAAAAGAGAAATGATTTTTATTGCAGTTTCCTTATCCATAATACTATCCTTCTCACCATAATTACCCCCAGAAGCGTAACAATATTTACATGCAAAATTACATGTATTTGTTATATGAATAACAGCTCTTAAAATATTAAATTTTTTATCATCCTTTGTTAAATTCACCTTATTATCAATAAATTCAAGAGTTCTATTTAAATAATCACCATTTTGTTTAAACAAAATATTTTTATAGAATATCGTACCATTGTTAAGTATTTTGTGATCCATTGCTAATTCCCCACATTTAGTTTTATTTAATTATTTCTTAAGGCATATTGATGTTGTATTTCATAAATATGCCTTAAGCCTATATTGTAATTTATCTAACTACAAATCAATTACAATACTTTCTTGGTGACAACCTGCATTACCGCCACCATGACATGAACCACCAGTATTGGTTTGAGAATCAGAATTTTCATCAAATACTTCTGATTTTAATTCTTCAAAACTAATAAGTTCAAAGTCTAACATTTCTTTCATGATATACTCCTATTTTTGAAATTTAGGTTGCCATCCTGATTAACTATCCGGCTTTCGTAAAATAATTTTAGATTTTATACTCTTTGAACTTTTTATTCGATAACTTTATTCCATCCATATTTCTCAACTTTCTTCCTGCTGTAAGCACATATAATGATTCACCTTAAAATAATTCTAATGAACTTCTCTGCAAAACTCTTCATCAGTTAGTTTATTAAACATATTTATTTTCCCCTAAAATTCTTTGGTCTATATTAAATCTCTATTTCTTCACTTGGCAAATCATTAATGTCTAATAAAACTATTATTGCAGGGCTATCTACATTCGTATCGCTATAAATATTGTAACTCTTTCCAGTGTAAAGTACATCACATACATAATAAGATAGTTTTCTTTCTATTTTGATTTTCTCTTCCTGATTTGTTTTCTTACCAATAATAGCAAATACATTGATTCCAATTTCTTTCTTTTTGCTGTCGTAGATCCTTTTTATAATTACTTTCATTTTTCACCTCTTCTATTTTCAATTTTTATTTGTAAATTTATTCTCCTAAATTCTCTGCAAGAAATGCGATACCAAGTCCAATCAATCCGGCAATAATTGCATTCTTAAAAGGGCTTTTTTCCGAAGGTGTAAGTAAAGATGCTATTGCTATTGCATCGCCTGTGTATTGTATTATCGTATTGTCACTTTTGATAGCAGCCCCAGCACCAAACAAAAAACTCGGCAATCCTTAGAACTACCGAATCTTCTTATCTATTCCTTAAATGATAATCTAATAACCAATAACTATAATATAACAGTGGGAGGTGGTGGTGGATCACCTGGATCTCCCGAACCTACATAAACCCATACAACCCCATTCCAATTCCAATCAGTATAAGTATTTGTTGTAGCATTAACCGGAATTGTCAATATCATCGCAATGATAATTAACAACATCAATAACTTCTTCATTACACTACCTCCTAAATTGTTTACAAACAATTTACAACAAAAATAAGTAAAGCTATACATGGTGGATATATTTACACTTATTTACAGCGTAATATTTTACTATTGTGCGGTATTATTGAAAAATATTATTGGATATTTTAGACCTTGGACAACTTTGTTTTGACATATTCAATATCATTTAAAATATCAAAATTCATATTTTCTTCACTGAAAAGATTAAAGTAATCCAAACTTTCTTCAAAATGATACTTGGCTTTCTCATTATATCCTTTATTTAAACATATATTTCCAATAAATTTATGAGAATCAGCCGTAATATAAAATTTATTTAATTTCTTTGAGAATTTTATAATTTTATTGAGCTCACTTAACGACCTATTATAATCTTTTCTTTCATAAAATATCTTTGCTAGAATTCTGTGAGAATAAAGTACATAGAGTGAATTACCCATATTTCGAGCTTCTTCTATCAGTAAATTCAGAAACCTAACAGCACTGCCTGATTTACCGGTTATATGTAAAACTCTTCCTAAATAATATAAATTCGATAAATATAACTCTTTATAAGAAAATTTCTTATTTCCAGGCAAAGATTGATATAATAGCTTCTCGGCAATATCGTATTTAGACTTATTGTAATAAAATATCCCTAATTTATAGTTAACTTCAAAACTCACAAATGGCTTATTTATCTTATTTGAAATCATCTTTAATTCATTCAATAAAACTTCTAAAGTTGAATATTTTTTTTCAAAAACGTAAGAGTAAATATTTAAAAGAGTTGATAAACTATAGCAAGCACCATGCATATTTCCTGAATTAATGTAGTATTCTTTTGCTTTAGTAAAAGCTTTTTCCGATTTCTTATACTTCTCTTGATAATAAAATATAACACCATCAATATTTAAGCTATTCCCTACCAACTCTTTGTTATTGATTTCTTTTGCATACCGATAATATAACTTATTCAATTTTATAGTTCTGGTAAAATCACGAACCCATAGATTTTTTCTGACCACTGTTCTATAATAATAACATTTACATTCTTTTGAAACTAAACCTTCCAATACATTTTTAGATTTCTTAAAATACCTTAAACCACCTTTTTTATTGTGATACACACTGTATATAATTCCTAGAAGATAATATGCACTTCCCAGTTCTTTTTTAAAATTATTCTCTTTGGCAAATCTTGTGATATCACGATACAACATTAATGCCACTTGATATTGACCTGAATGAAAAAACAACTTTGCTTTTTTAAGTAATAATTCTATTTGCAATTCTTTATTACTATCACGTAAACTTATCAATGCTGTATAAACTTTTTCATAAAGGTCCTTTGCTTCTGCATCGTTAAAATCCGTAGCCACTTTATCTCCAGATTTCTCAATATCATTCAAAACCTTATATAATGTTTCTTTCGTCTCATAAGGCAACGTGTAAGAATCCCATTCTACTGAGCCTTCTTCAATATATTTTAATTTATCGATATTTATATGTGGAGTAATTAGCATATTTTTTAATACACTTGAATTTATATTATTAAAATAATTGTTATAAGACTCAAACATTACACCCTCAATATCCTTCGAATTATAATCACAAATAATTTGAAGTAATTTATTATTTTTCACATTATTTAAAATCTTTAGAGTTACATTATGAGAACTTTTGACAATCTTGTTATATTCATGCTGAACTAAAAAATTGATTTTAGTGATTATTTTTGATACATTTTTGTATTTGAATATTGTCTTTAGAAAATCTAAACCTTTCCGAATAAATAAACAAATACTAATAGAATCTTTCCTGCGAGAAAATCCAAGAAAGACAATTTTACCTAGTGATGAATAAATTGTAAACTGATACAGTGACTTATTATATTTCTCGACCCCATCATGATGTACAGTTTTAAGTAACAAATAAAGACAATTTCTGTTGATGTTTTTTTGTTTCTTCGGTTGAAATTTTTTAAGCTTTCTCGAAATCAGCGAATTACTACACTTAAGATTAAATTGCTCTCGTAACTCTGAATATGTAATTTTAGGATTATTCTTTTTATATCGAATGATCTTTCTTAAGGTGGCATCATCTAATTTCTTCTTCTGAGTGTCATTTCTTTTCGTAATAAAACCATCAATACCAAATTGATCATATTTTTTAATCCAGCGACTTATTGTATTTCTATCAACATTATAAACTAAGGAAGCACTTATGATCGATTCATCTTTAGCATGCTCACAAACTTCTTTTTTAAATTCTATAGGGTATTTCGGCTTTTTTTTACTCAATAATAGTTTTTCCCTACAAGTTTGAGGACAAGGGGTTTCAACCCCTTGCAATGTACGTATTATTTTTTTAAATATTTATCTAACCAGTTTGTTATTTCATATAATACATGCAAATTAGACTCTTTCGCCTGATATCCATGCCCCTCATACGGTAACATAACAAGTTTAACCGTTCCCCCATTTCCCTGAACAGCTGAGAACATTCTCTCACTCTGAATTGGATAAGTTCCTGAGTTGCTGTCTTCTGCACCATGTATCAAAAGAAGAGGGGTTTTAATCTTTTCAGCATTCATAAAAGGTGATGCTTTTTGATAAAATTCCTTTGCTTGCCAATAGGGTCTTTCCTCAGATTGAAAACCGAAAGGGGTGAGAGTTCTATTGTATGCTCCGCTTTTTGCAATTCCTGCCTTGAAATAATTTGTATACGCTAATAAATTTGCTGTCATAAATGCTCCGTAACTATGACCTCCCACTGCAACTCTTTCTCTGTCGATCAAACCTCTGCTGTCAAGATAATCAATAGCTGCTTTGGCATTCATATCGATCTGCTTTACAAAAGTATCATTCCTAGTTTCAACATCTCCGATTATCGGCATTGCCGCCCTGTCTAATACCACATATCCGTGGAGAGCTAAATATTTGATAGAAGCTCCCCAAAATCTTGTGTAAGTGTACTTAGATCCGCTGATTTGTGATGCTGTGGAAGGATCGGTATACTCTCTTGGGTAGGCATTTATGTATAACGGATACTTCTTATTAGGATCATAGTCATTTGGCAGATATAATTTTCCACTTAGTGGTAAAGAATCTTCTCTAAAATAAGTAACCAATTCTGTCTCTATATCCCTAACTTGAGGTGCATGATCATAATTTTTCGTTATCTGTTTTCTTTCATTTGTTTCTCTGTCCAATGCAAAGTAATTTCTTGGTTTAGTATTCGATTCAGATCTTATACAAAGTTTGTTTATATCATTATTTATAAAACCTACAAAATTCTCATAGACCATATCTTGACATTTGAATAATTGCTCTTTTTTTTCTGTTACTAACGAAAATTTATTAAGAAATGGAAAATTGCCTTCCGGTGAATATCCCTGTCCATTTAGGAATACATTATCGTTTGTAAGTTTAATAACTTCCATACCATTAGGAAGTTTAGTCGTTACAAACTCACCTGGATCTTCATACTTTTCATTCTCTGATCTGTCGAAGAGAACTTTATCTTCAAATTCATTATTATATGAAGCGTAATAAGTTTTCATCCATTCATTCTCTCTGTCGTAGTCAAGATAAATGAAAGTCCCTTTCTTCTCAGTAAAACCTGAAAC
>JAQICF010000066.1 GCA_027858795.1 Candidatus Delongbacteria bacterium
AACGGATATGGCAAAAAGTAGTGGGGATAAGCTAAGTCGGAACTCTAAGTAACCCATTGATATTTTGCCAATGTTAGCCCTTGTTCATTTTTCTTTTATCTAATTAAGAATTAGTTCTACAATCCCTATGTGTCAATTTATTATTCAATCTGTTTAATGTAAAGAGAATAATTGTATTAATATTCATATAAAATAGTGTTGCATTTATTACTTGAATTCACAATATTAAAAAAAATATCGATAACAATAATTATTTATCGCTTGACATTTGATTTATTTTTCGTTACATACTATATGAGAATTAGGTTTTCTCCATTTTTTTAAAGATGTTAAATATTGATGAAGTGAATGTAAAGACTTAAAAGTCGCATATGATAGCTGAAAGTAAAAGAATCAAGAAGGAAATGTAAAAAAATATACTATACCAAAAATATTGAAAATTCTAAATTATCGAAATAATATAAGATAATTTAAAAACGAGGTAATACCATGAAAACAAAACTAACGATATTCATAATTTTAATAGCCGCTTTTTTCTTATTTGCAGAAGATTTCTGGATGAAACTAAACTGGGATAATCCAACTATGAGTATTTTTTATACAACTCAGGATGAAATCTATATTAACACGGATGATTCAATTACGCAATATTCTCAATACTGCTCAAAAGACAATGGCAATACTTGGGAAAAATTGAATTATCACAAGATTTGTAAAGGTATAAGGTATATTGAAGAAAATGGAAATTACCTGTATTTTACGGCTTTGGATTCTACAGGACCAACGAGCTGGGATTGGTTTTTACATAAGATTCATAAAGATTCAACTCAGAGCCGAGCACTTTTAGAAATACGATTTAATTCAATGGTTAAGTTCAAGGATAATTTTTATTTTCTTAAATGGGGTGGTATTATTAAATCTAATTTAGATATAGCAGACACTAACCAAGTATTGGTTGGAACAGAAGGAAATCAATTATTTACATCTATAGTTTTAGATTCAACTGGAACAATATATGCCGGTTCGACTAATTATTTAGGAGCAGGTGGTTTATATAGGTCTGATGATAACGGAGATACATGGAATGGACCCGGTCCAAATCTATTAGATGACTTCATATCTGCAATGGTCGTTGATTCAGAAGGTAGGATATTTGCAGGAACCCGAGGGCATTATTTTCTAGGTACAGGCAGGATATATAGATCAGAAGATAATGGAGTAAGTTGGGAGATAGTTGCCGGAGATGGAGCTTTTGTTACGTCAATGGTGATAAACAGTGAAGATAAAATATTTGTGGGTTTGGCATCTGGTGATATGATTTACAGTAGAGATCATGGAGATACTTGGAATTATATTAATGAAGGATTAAGTGGCCCCGGAGAGATTGAACATATGGCAATTTCACCTGATGAGTATATCTACCTTGCTACTCGGGGAGGAGTTTATAGAAGCGTAAATTCAACTTCAATTAACAATGAACAATTGATAATTAATAATTATGAGTTGGATCAAAATTACCCGAATCCGTTTAATAACCAGACGAATATATCACTCAGTATTCAAGAGAACTGTGAAGTGAGATTAGCAGTTTATAACATTAAAGGTGAGTTTGTAAAAGATATTTTTGAAGGAAGTTTAAATAAAGGGTTCTATAGTTATTCTTTTAAAGCTGATGCACTGAATTCAGGTGTGTATTTTTATAATATTGAAATCAATGGAAAAATAATGGATTCTAAGAAAATGCTATACCTAAAATAAAAAAAAGGAGATGAAGTCAGCACAATGAACAATTAAGCTCTCCGTAAAGCTACCGACCAAGTAAAATACGGAGAATGTTAAAGTTAGAGTTACCGATCTCTACTCCTTTTTGTAATATAAGTAGAATCAAACGGTAACTCCAGTAGAAAAGTTAATGTAAAAAATAGGAGTGAACCGTGAAGTTAAGTAAGATAATTACGTTTTTTTTAGTCTTATGTTTCGTCGAAGCATACAGTGAGCTAGTAAATATTAATCCGGATCCCAATGGTGAGCCATGGTATGATGGAGGACTTGTTTTAAATGAAGAAGGAGAAGCTTTTTTAAATTCATTACCAAGAATGTCTATACCTAACAATGATATTGGAATAGATTTACCTGAAAGTTATGATATTTCTGAGTCTCAACACTTTAGGGAAATTTTTAATCAGTCTGATGGTTGTTGTGCACAAGCTTCAATGATAGGATATACTTTCACTTACAAAGTGAATAAAATAAATGGAACTACTGCCTCTGCTCAACTTGCGAATCAGTTCCCTACTCATTTTACTTATAATTTTGTAAATAGGAATTCAGGTGGCAGAAGTTCGACATTTGGTCAAGCTATTAAAATTGCTTCAGAATCTGGAATTCCAAATTCTGAAGTCTGGAATGAACTTACGGGAGATCCACTTGCAGGAGATATTGGTTTTTGGATGAGCGGTTATGATAGATATAAAGAAGCTCTAAATAATAGGTCAATATTGACTGAGCATCCAACAGGTGGTTATGTAATCGATGTAAATTGTGATGATAATAAGTCCGAAAAGGAAACCTTGGCGAATGTTAAATATTACTTATCTGAACAATTAATAACTCACCAGAATGTCAGTGTAGATGGTCCGTTAAGTATTGGTATGCTTATGACTATGGGTTCTTATGAAATGGATTATATACTTGGGGATGGTTTCCCTGTTATTAAAACTCATCCAATAATGATTAGCACAGGTACAGACTTTTATAATACAAGTCATGCAATGACAGTAGTGGGCTATGATGACAATATTCGTTATGACTTCAATAAAGACGGTAGGATTAATAATAGTACAGATATAAATAATGATGGTGAAGTAACTATGGCTGAATGGGAAGTTGGTGCTCTAAAAGTAGTAAATAGTTGGGGTGCACATTGGCCTGATTTTGATGATGGAGGATATTTTTACTTACCTTACAGATTTATAAATAAACTGACAAGATATAATTTTGTTGGTATGGCAGTTGAAAAAAAATCAACACCTGAAATGACATATAAAGTCAATATGCAGCATCATAATAGATATTCATTAGGGCATGAAATTGGATTATCTGATGATCCGAGTTCTGATATATTTACGGGTAAAAATTTAGAAGTTAAGGACCTTTATACATTTTCTCAACATAGTGGCTATATTCCAATGCGAGGAGATGGTGATTATAGACCAATTGAATTTTGTTTTCAAGTTCCGCAGTCAGATTTTGCACCAAAGAAGTATTTTTATATTGTTGGAGATCGTATATCCAATGATTTAGACTTGGATGTAGTACCATCAGGTTTTACACCAAAGATATTAAATTTTGAGCTGATTGATGAAAGGTATAAAAAATTTATAATACCGTGTAATGAAAGTGATGTTAATATTGTTGATTTTGATACTACAGTTTTATCTATTATTTATGACGTTTATTTAGAAAATGAGATAACATCTGATTTTACATTTGAATACAATGTTGGAATCATAGATAATGTTGATATTGTACCAAACAAAACATTGACTTTGGCAGATAATACAAAACTTTATTTTCATAATTCAGGTCTTAGCAGTTCTGCAAGTAATATTTTGATCGAAGGTAATGCGAATTTTGTTGGGTTTAGTAGTACCACTTCAGATATTATTAGTGTTGAAAATGCACAAATTATAGTAGGTAAGAGTCTACGTCTAAAGAATTGTGATTTAATTCTTGATGATTTTACAACATTGATACTTACAGAAAATGCTGAATTAGTAGTTTCTGAAGGATCAGACTTAATTATATCACCTAATGCAAATATCCAATTTGGTACGGGTTCTAAGATTACCTTAGAAAAAGGTGGAAAACTAACACTTCTTGATAATTCAATTTTAACTGTAAATAATCAATCCATGATTGAAATTATTAATTCTGAATCAGGGATAAATTATGGATTTAACACTGAATTGAAAATATATGACAACTCATCGTTAATTTTAGGCGAGAACACATTATATGAAGCAACTACTGGGTCTGTAATCAGTATTGCGGAAGGTTCAACTTTAAGATTGTATGAAGGGGCAGAATTTGCGATTAAATCAGGTTCAGAAATTAACTTTGAATCTAATACGACTATGATTGAAGCTGAAACAGGAGCAAAAATAACATTAAAAAGTGGTGTAACTCTAAATCTTGATGGTGTGGTTTTTAACGGTACTGGATACGATGGTATAGTTGCAGAAGATGAAAGCATTGTCCTTATTCAGAATTGTAATTTTAATGGTGCAAAAACAGCAGTAAGTGGTGCACCTGATATATGTAATGTATCAAATTCTACATTTGTTGATTGTATTGATGGTGTTAATTTAAACGGAACTCACTACAATCTTTCATCTAACCATTTCATCGGTAAAGATTTGATGGGTACAGCAATAACAGTAGTTCAATCCAGTGGTAAAATAATTGACAATCAGATAAAGGGATTCTTCAGGGGTGTTATTAATGTGTCATGTTCTCCTAAAATGTATGGAAACACAATTAAGAATAATGCACGTAACGGACTTTATTCCTCTGGTTTGAATTCAGTACCTGTACTAACTGATATGACTATAATTGATATAAAGAGTACTGAACCAAGCAATACTATAATCAATAATGGAGATGGGTATATTGGTCATCCTGTTCCAATAGTACATATGCCATCACAGATTTCAGTTGTTAATGGTAGTAATATCTATATGAAATACTGTAATAATTACATATATCCTAGCCCAGGTTCTGATGTGTTTTGTATGCTTGGAGCAAAAATACTACAACAAGGTCCAATTAATTTTCCAACAGTAGAGCATTATGTAGATGCACGTGGTAATTACTGGGGAACGAATGATGTTACGAGTGATATGTTTTATACCGACCCATATTACAGTATAGATTTCTCAGATGAAGTTAAGATAGAAGATGGAATACCTATAACCTCACCGTTACCGGATTCAGAAAGTAAGTCATTTGACTTGTTAATGAAAGCTTTTGAAGCAGAAGTTGATGGTAAATATGACAAATCAATTCATTTCTATGAGAAGATAATAAAAAAATATCCTGAGAGTGATGAAGCTATGGTAGCCTATACTAATCTACCAGATAGCTATAATGAAGAAGGATTGGATCTTGAACCACTTATCAGCATTTATGATACACAACTTGCTTCAGATGATGATAAAGTAAATAAAAAGTTCTTTAAGGAAATGAAAGTAGCTACAAAGATCAAGGGTAAGAAATATGATGAAGCGATTGCACTTTCTGAAGAAATGATATTAGAAGCTGAATCTGAAGAAGAAGAAATACTGTGTGAGATTGATATTGCAATTGCGAATATGATGAAAGGTAGTAGTAAAGGAAGTAGTAAAACTGATCACACTAAGACTTTAAATGATCTTCTTGCAAAGTTGAATGAAGGTGAAGAAGAAGGTGAAGTGAAAACTGATATTGCAGGTTCTGCATTACCAACAGAGTTTACATTATATCAGAATTATCCGAATCCTTTCAACCCTGTTACGCAAATCAAATTTGCTTTACCTACTGCAAGTGATGTAAAACTAAATGTTTATAATATCAATGGACAATTAGTATCTGAACTTGTAAAGGGAAGCAAAGAAGCAGGAATTCATAAAGTTAATTACGATGCAAGTAATTTTAACTCAGGTATGTATTTCTATACACTTGAAGCAAATGGAATGAGCATTACTAAAAAAATGATACTCACAAAATAACTTCATTATTTCTAAATAAGAAACATTAGAGGTGGCATCAAAACCACCTCTTTTTTTATATCTTTAAATTGACACATAGGGATTGTTTTAAAAAGAAAAATTAATTAGGGCTAACGTGCGGCAAAAAGACGTACTTCCTTTTGCTGTCTATCTCACGCCTAATTAAAATGGCAAAACGCCGTACGTCGTTTTTTTCTCCTGTACTTCCAGGTTGTCGAGTGGCTCTTTATCTTCTCGAATCCTTTCTTTGTGCTTTAGTCATTTTATCAATGATTAAAGATAAATGATTCTTTTAGAAAATGTGAATGTTTTTTGAAGTTACAATTTTTATTAGAATTAGATTTTATCTTTTTATGAGTTTATTTAATTTATTTTGTATTATATCTGATTAAATGATTATATTTATTTGAAATGTTAATAAACAATCAAATGTACAGAGCCAGGAGCTAATGATAATTTTAATAGCTATAACCATAATTTATAATATTACATTCAATTTCCCATTTGCTTAACCTACAAAAAACAATTATTATCCAAGTATGAACCTTCTGAATCAACCTATACTTTTAATAGTTAAGCAAGCACGATGCACATCTGTTGCAACTTATACCTAACACATATACTATTTCTTATAATATTATTATTTAGGATGTGAATTGAAAATGAAAGTCTTGTATTTTGATCTTATTTATCATTTTATGTATATTCCATTTGCTTTACCCAGGAAAATCAATTATCTATATTACTATGATCATCCTTAATCAACCTATATATTTTATAGCTAAACAAGCACGATACACATCTGTTGCTAATCTGTTGCAACTCATGCCTACCACCGACACTATATCTTATAATGATTGCTACTTACAACACGAATTAAACTTTAAAATCAAGAAAATTAATTAAGTTTAAAAGATGTGGAATTCAGCTTTACCAGAAATTTGAATAATTTTTTTATTCTTTTACAAATGCTTTTTCATTATATTACAGGTAACATAAATTGGCAAACACCTATGAAAAAAATTACAGTTCTCATTACTGCTGCAGGTTCAGGAAAAAGAATGGGATTGGATATTAAGAAACAATATCTTGAATTAAATGGAAGGTCTATTCTTGCTCATACTATCGAAATATTTGAAAAAATAGATCTAGTAAATGATATTGTTTTAGTTTGCCCAAAGGATGATATTGAATTCGTTAAGACTGATATTGTCAATAAAAACGGTTATCAGAAAGTTATTCTTGTTACTGCCGGTGGAAAAGAAAGGCAGAACTCAGTGTTCAATGCTTTGAAAGAAGTAAAATGTAGATATGATGACATTGTTTTAATACATGACGGTGTTCGTCCGTTTGTATCTGAATCTTCAGTGTTGAATTCTATTGAGGGTGCAATTGAATTTGGAGCTGCTGTGGTCGGTGTAAAACCGAAGAACACCTTAAAAACCTTACGTGCAGGTTCGATAGTGAATACTATTAATAGAGATGAGCTGTTCTCTGTACAAACTCCACAAGCTTTCCAGTATGACATTATTTCAAGTTGTTATGAAAAAGCTTTTGAGGATAATTTTTATTCAACAGATGATTCTGCTCTTGTTGAAAAATATGCAGATTATATTCAAATTGCTCCAATCGAAGGAGATTATTTCAACATAAAGATCACTACAGAAGAGGATCTCGTTTTTGCAAATGCAATTCTTGGGAATAAAATGTAAAAAATAGGGCGTATATCGATACGCCCCTACATTCTCAATTATCCATTATACATTTTCAATTATTTTTTACATATTCTCCAAAAACGCAATATCCTCATACAGTTCATCCTCGTAAGAAAAAGTCTGTTCTTCATCTAGAAGATCGTAGCTAACTTCAAAACCTTCATTATACAGCCCATCATATGCTAATAGTAATTCATCATCATTAAAAATATCAGACGTTAGTAGTAGCTCATCATCATTAAAAATATCATGGTCAATAGTTGTTTCTATGTTAGTCTTATTTGCAACATTTATATTTTGAAATACAGGTAATTTCACTGTCAATACGTTTAATGATATTATTATAGCTAAAACAATAGATGCAGCTACCGAATAAATTTTTAGTCTAGTTTTAAAAAAGCTGACTTTTTTTACTTTTATTTTAGAGAATATCTGCTGATCCAGTCCATCCGGAACTTTTATATATTCTTCTTTCAGCATTGAAAATATTTCTTCGTCTGTATATTCTTTATTTTTCATAATTTATACCTTCATCATTTTTTTTATTTTATCAATTCCATATCTATACCTACTAAGTAAGCTGTTAATCGAAACGTTTGTCATTTCTGCAATTTCCTTGAATGAAAAACCTTCAGATCTTAGCAGGATAACTTCTCTTTGATTCTCTGGAAGTTCGCTTATCGCATCACTTACAAATTCTTTACTCTCAATCTCTATATTTTCCTCTTCTGGGTTCAGATCATTCGATCTCAGAGATTCAATTTGATCATTCTTTCCATCTTCATCAGCAGAAGCAGGTTTATAATACAGATTTTCATTGTCTTTTCTTATTTTTCTGAAGTGATCATAACTGGCATTAGTTGCAACAAAGAACAGGTAATTTGAAAATTTACCTTCATCTTTATATTTCGGAAGACTGTTGGCAATTTTCAACCATGTATTCTGATATATGTCCTTTGCATTTTCCATGTTGCCGACCTTTCTTATGATGTAATTGAAAAGCTTATCATTGTACCGACTCATTAATTCTCCGAAGTGTTTATCCCTTCCTGTAGAATTAAATTTTGAAATTAACTCCCCATCTTTAAGCTTCTCTAATCTCATTTGCTCATGTTTCCATAGTCTTTACATCTAAGTAAACGCCGATTTTCTTATTTTATTTTAATCTACATAATTTATTTTCTGATGACAACATTTCATTCACACTTTTTTCGTAAAAATAATATTTTGTATAAAGCGTCCTTGTCGTTATATTTAAAATCCGAAAACAAAATTTGAAGGAGATATAAATGGGTAAGTTAACTATTGATTCACTTGATCTGAAAGGAAAAAGAGTCCTGGTAAGATGTGATTTCAATGTTCCTTTGAACGAAGATCAAACTATCAGAGACGATAAAAGAATTAAAGATGCAGTACCTACTATGCAAAAGGTATTAGCAGATGGTGGAAAGCTTATTCTCATGTCACATTTCGGAAGACCTAAGGGAAAAGTTGTTCCTGAAATGAGTTTAAAGCCTGTTGCAGAAAGATTAAAAGAACTTCTTGGAAAGAATGTTATCTTAGCTCCTGATTGTATCGGCTCTGAAGTTGAAAAAATAGTATCAGAAATGAATAATGGAGATGTCGTACTTTTAGAAAATCTGAGATTCAGAAAAGAAGAGACAGACAGTAATGAAAATTTTGCATTTAAATTAGCTTCATTAGCCGAAATATTTATTAATGACGCATTCGGTATTGCTCACAGGGCACATGCTTCAGTTTCAGTTATAACCAAATATTTCAAACAGGCTGCTTCCGGATATCTACTGGAAAAAGAGATAAAATATATCGGTGGTGCAATGAGCAACCCCCAAAAACCACTGGCCGCTATTCTGGCAGGTATAAAAATTGATGGAAAGATAGATGTTCTTAATAAATTTATTGAGATAGCTGATAAGATCTTTATCGCAGGTGGTATCGCTAATACAATGCTAAAAGCTCAGGGTTTTGAGATCGGTAATTCAATTTTTGAAGAAGATAAGATAGGAACCGCACTAGAGATCATTGAAAAGGCAAAAATAAATAATACGAAAATATTCTTACCTATTGATATGCTTTGTGGAAAAGAATTTAAAAATGATACTGAAACAATGTATGTTGATACTGACCAACAGAAACCAGGCTGGATAGCAATGGGTGTTGGTCCAAAGACAGTTGAACAATATAAAACTGAACTTGCAGAGTGTAAGACATTATTGTGGAACGGACCAATGTCTGTTTTTGAATTTGAAAACTTTGCTAAAGAGACTTTTGAAATTGCAAAGATAGCTGCTGATTATACTCAGAATAACGGTCTTATTTCTATTATTGGTGGTGGTGATACTGCTGCTGCTGTGAAACAAGCCGGACTTGCAGAAAAATTCAGTCATGTTTCCACTGGTGGTGGAGCTGCTCTTGAATACATGGAAGGAAAACATTTGCCTGGTATTGTAACTATAACTGAAAAAGGATTTGACATGAACAAGAAATTTCTTATCGCCGGAAACTGGAAAATGAACAAAAATGTTCAGGAATCCATTGAATTTGCACAAGATCTTACTAAGACCATGGTTAATAATGCAAATGTTGAGATCATGATAGCACCTACTTACACTTCTTTATATCCTGTATATGAAGTTATTAAAAAATCTCATATCGATCTTGGATCACAGGATATATTCTGGGAAGAGTCAGGTGCTTTTACAGGTAAGATCTCTGCAGATATGCTTAAATCGACAGGCGTTAAATACACTATCATTGGTCACAGCGAGAGAAGACAGTACTTTGGTGAAACAGATGAAACAGTAAATAAGAGAACAAAAGTTGCCTTAAAAGCAGGATTTGTTCCTGTTGTCTGTGTTGGTGAAGTCCTTGAAGAAAGAGAGCAAGGGATCGAAAAAGAAGTTGTAAAACGACAAATTGTTGAAGGATTGAAAGATATTAAACTAGATGATTTTTTACATTTCGTTGTAGCTTACGAACCTGTCTGGGCAATTGGAACTGGAAAAACTGCAAGCCCTGAGCAAGCTCAGGAAATGCATGCTTACATCCGTTCTATCCTGAAAGAAATCTACAGCGAAGTACTGGCTCAGTCTACCAGAATACTTTACGGAGGATCATTAAAACCTTCAAATGCTCAAGATTTACTTTCCCAAACTGACATTGATGGTGGTCTTATAGGTGGGGCAGCTTTAAAAACAGATCTTTTCTCTGAGATCGCAAAGATCGCACAAGGTATCAATAAATAATTTTTTTTTGTAGCAGAGACGCAACACTTTGCGTCTCTTTTTTTATTCTGTTAAAATAACAACATTAATCATTGACAACATATAGTTTTTTCTATATTCTTGCAGTGTAGAGAAAATACTATATAATATATCGCCTTAAGGAGGGTGAAAATGAAAACAATACTATTCGCAGTACTAACAGTTGCTTTCTCTTTGATCGCAGCTTACAATGTTGGAGACACCGTCAGTATGAGTGACAATATCAGTTGGACTGATAATTATGGATACTCTTCTAATATTTTTAATGAAGTGGAGCAGGGCAAACCTGTAATGATATTTTTTGGGCAAACGTGGTGACCTGGCTGTACAGCGGCGGCGCCGGTATTACAAGGATGGTGGACTAACGAATTCGGACCAGATGCAGCAGGAGCATATGCGGATAAATCATATTGGCTTTGTACTGAAAACTGGCCTGGGCAAAACTATCCAAAAGATCCAGCAGTTTATTACAGGGATGGTGGATTTGGCAACGGCTATGTGCCTTTGTTCGTAGTAGTTGGAAATTACAACAAAGTATATTATGACGATAACGGATCTGATTTTAGAGCAGCATTAAGATTAGCTATTGATGAAATGATAACTGAAGGTGTTTACGTTGATAACCCAATCACTGATCAAACATTTTTATACGGTGAGAACTCTGATATCGATGTTTCTAACATATTTATTGATAGAGAGGGCAATCCTATAACTATAACTGTTGAAGGTAATAGCAATTCTGAAATTGTTAGTACTGAAATAAACGGAACTACTCTTACAATTACTGCAAATAATGCTTCTCCCGGAACTTCAACAATCACTTTGAAAGGAACTGCAGGAGACTTTTCAGATACTGATGAGTTTGTTGTAACTGTTTATGATCCTGCTTCTTATAATATTGAAGACTTTGAAACAGCTGATTTTACTAAATTTGCTTGGAAATTCAGTGGAAATACTAACTGGATGATCAATAGTTCTGACCCATTTGATGGTACGTATTGTATTCAATCGGAAAACGTGAATGATAATCAAAGTGCTGAAATTTATGTTAGTATTGATTATGCTATGGCTGGGAATATATCATTTGAATCTCGCACATCCTCCGAAATGAATTACGATTATTTGAAATTTTATATCGATGATGTTGAAAAAGGGAAATGGAGTGGACTAAAAGAATGGAGATATACAAAATTTCCAGTGACTGCTGGAACTCACATTTTTAAATGGTCTTACAAAAAAGATGGAACTACAACTGCAGGTATCGATTGTGCATGGTTAGATGATATAACATTTGAGGGTGGAGTTCCTACTTCAATTGATAATGAACAACTTGCAGTCAGCAATTTCCAACTCTATCAGAACTATCCGAATCCGTTCAACCCTAATACTGAAATAACATTTTCATTGGATAGGTCTGACAATGTCAAGCTTTCTGTTTACAACCATACTGGACAAATCGTAAGTCAATTAGTAGATGGTGTTGTACAAAAAGGTATCCATAAAGTAAACTTCAATGCTTTAAACTTGAATAGTGGAATTTATTTTTACACATTAGAGACTAGTGAAAATTCTATATCTAGAAAGATGATGTTAATAAAATAAAGGTGATGTAAAATGAAGAAGTTTTTAGTTCTTGTAGCATTCATGGTGACCTTGAACTTATTTGCTGTTTACAATATTGGTGATCCAGTTCTTCCAGCAGATGACCTAGCTTGGACAGATAATTTCGATTATTCCAGCTCTGTTTTTGATGAGATTACAAGTCAAGAAAAAGTTGTAGTATTATTTTTCGGTGGATCCATATGGTACATTTGCAATTGATAACTCAGGTTCATTTAATGGGGAAGAATGGTCTGGTTCTCTGGATTCTAAAAAGTTCTTCTATGTCATTGCAACAGATGCAAAAAGCAAAGTGCCAACTACAATCCGGGTTGAATCACCTAAAGTAAAAATAAATAAAAGTAAAATTAAATAAAAGCTTAGTGCTTATCTCGGTATGAAACAATTAAGCCTGTTAAATCGAAAAAAGTACTAATGAAAAAAAGTCCCGAAAATTTCGGGACTTTATTTATTGTATCGTGTTTTTTGATCTGATTATTTCAGCAGTAACATCTTTTTCGTCATTGACTTACCATCAACTTCAAGCTGATAGAAATAAATTCCACCCGTAATCTCAGAAGCATTAAAACTAACACTGTGAGAACCTTTTTCCAACATGTTATTAACCAATGAGCTTACAACTTCTCCGTTAGAGTTATACACATCCAGTTTTACATTTGAGTTGTTCTCTAAACTGAACTTGATCTCAGTTGTTGGATTGAATGGATTCGGGTAGTTTTGATATAGTGTGTTTCCATTAACTACCATAGGCTGATCATTTATCCCTGTTGTTGTCCATAATCTAACATTATCAATAGCCCATAAATCATTATCATCAAGAACTGCATCAGCATCAGTTTTATAATTAAAACCAATATAAATTTCCTGACCGTCATACGCGCTCAGATCAATATAATTCTGTTGCCAATTTTCTGTGTGTGGAAGATTATATGCTATAACAGTAGTACGATTTAAGTCTGTTGAGATCCCGACACTGTGTATACCATCTTCTGAATATCTTGTTTTCTCAAAAAATGTTAGAACTGCATCCCCTGTTATAGCATATTTAGGGCTGAATATCCAGTCATTATGATCACCATTATCCCAAGAATGAGCAGCTGCAAAACTACCTGAGTAAGAGTCAGTAGTTCTTACCCAACCTACACCTGTTGTTTTAAGTGTCCATCCTATGTTTTCATATGTTTCTTCAAAACTTTCGTATAAATTCTCGTACAAAGTAGGATCATATGTTTCTACTTGCATTTTAAACATACTTTCTTTTCCGGTGATGTTTACTTTGATCGTTAGTTCAACAATGGCCATTTTCTCGTAGATGCTCAAAGTTAATTCACTTCCATTTATAGTTGCTGCAATAGCTTGAGTATCAGAATTTTCAAAAACCTCGTATGTTATTTCAGATCCTGATTCATTATACATTACTCCTGAAAGATCGACTACGATCTGTTCATTGAAATACACATCCTGCTTTACAGGTATATTTTCCGGATAAAAAGCAAAATTCGCTAGTGCATTATCAATCGGTCCAGTTAACTCTTCTTCTGTTGTAAAGGTATTACCAATCATATATGCCTGATATCCAGGTCCTACAACAACATTGTATGGTACATATCCATTTCCGAATCCACCATATAATGATCCTAGTTCACTTGCTGTAGATACATAATATGTAAGATTAGGAAAGAAATTTGTTCTCCAACCTCCTCCATTCATACTATCCCAGCTATCGTCATTAGTACTTCCAAAAACTATGTGTAAACTACCGTGATCATAGTCTCCCCAGATATTTTCAAACAACGGAGCCTCCGTTGCACAACCAGGTCAACCTAAGTATCCCCATGTCATAACAACAACTTTTCCGTTATCCACCATGTCATAAAGATCTCTAGTTACAGGTGCCCCACCATCTGAATCCTGCCATGTAATGTTATCAACAACATCCCATAAAGCGTATTCTGCAAATACTGATAATGAGAATGTCAGTATTATTAATATTAGCTTCTTCATTCTTCTCTCCCTACTTAATTATTTAAAATTCTGAAATTAATGTCATTCTGAACCCATCGAATTCAGGTACTTGCCTACAAGCACCACCTGAACATTTTATGCCAGCTCTCTCCCTTCCGTAGAACAGTTCCAATTTATGATTGTCAAATATATTTACTCCAGCTTCAAATCCTAACCAAGAGTCTGGAGAATCTCCAACAACTTCCTCAGATGTTGTTATTAAGGATATGTTTAAATAACCATATTCCGGATAAGCATATTCTAAAGCAACGTACATATCATTGTATTCTTTATCTTCAATTTCATTCGTATTATTTACTACTTGATACTCTCCTGCAATTATTAAGCTTGAATTTTCATTCAGCTCATAATGCAATTCTCCAAGAAACGTAATTCTTTCATCTGTATAGATACTTGTTGAGTCAGGGTCCGTTTCACCCGGAATTATATTACTATTATTATCCTTGGACAATGGAGAATCATACATATAACCACCACCTATTGTTAAATTGTATTTCTCCGAATTGTATTTACCATCCATCCAAGAATCAATATAAGGTAAATAATCATCTGATGTTTCTGGTATCATCGAATCTTCATTATGTTTTGAAGCAAAAGCAAATATTGCAGATACATCAACATTCTGTAAAGGTTGTGTTAAGATAGAAAACTTATAGCCTATTTCATCATTTGGATTGATCTCATGAGGATGTGAGTTCAGTAAATGAGATGAATGGTCTATGGTCAATTCAGGACCACCTTGATACGGAGTGAATGCTGACACAGTTGCATTAGGGTTTGCTGAATACTGATAATAATCTTTAAATTCTACTGTGATTCCGAATCCTTCTGTTGAATAAGCCAGTGAAGTGTAATTTGCCCAGCCTTGTTTTGATGGGGTTCTTTGAGTATTTTTTATTGCGTACTCATTAAAAAAGTCAAAATTAAATGCACTTGCACTTAAACTGATTCCACCTATCTCAGTTTTTTCAATAAAGGTTGATGCATAGATCTCATCAGTTATTAAATCCATATCTGTAAAATCAGCACCTTTCATGTACAAGTATGATCCACCCAAGCTGAAAATATAATCTTCCATTTTAAATATTTCATTAAGGCTTAGGACTGTTTCCCCCCCTAAAATCGCATTGTCCATTTGACAAACTGTTTCAACACCTGATACTACATCATTTATAGATTTAAAATAACTTTTACCTCCTAATGCTTGAAGGGTAAGGAAATTTCCATTGTACATCACCTTTCCACCAGTAATCTTGCTATCAAAGAAATCTGCTTTTTCCTCTTTTAGATCTAAGACCAAACCTCTTCCAAATGTACCATAAAAATCACCGGCTGTAATAGTAATATCATTGTTCGAATACATAAAATATTTTTTTGTGATCTCATTGAGTGACTCATTATGCTCACTCAGATCCGCTGCTTCATACCTAAATCCGAGAGAAAAATTCCCTTTTGAAGCATCCACGGAGATATAATCCTGTATATACTGCTTTTTTATTTCAATATCTTTAGCATCTCCGGCCCATTCAGAACCTGTTCCGAATTTCATTGTATTTGTAGCTGATATATCAAATTCTTCAGCAAGAACAGTACTCACTAAAGATAGTATGATCATATAAATTATTATTTTCACTATTATTCCCTGAGTTAAATTTTAGTTTAAATTTGCCAAATCATACATTTCATGGATCCAGTCCTCAAACACAACGTCAGTCTGAATATCATATTTATGCAGGATACCATTTGGCATAACTGCAAATACATCATTCAGTACCGTATTATTAGTCTCAGTTTCCATCAATGACTTTACAGGACCTTTATACTCCTCATCTAAATATACATAACCTTCCGGAACATCCCAGAAGCAATCATACGGTAAGGCGTTATCCGATTTATACTCTTTAAAAGTTCTTTCTTTTTGAAAAGAATAATCTCCAAAAAGCAAGTGAGCAAATTTAGAGTTATCATAATCGTTACTTTCGTACATCTCTTGCAAGGCAACTGCCTCTTCATGACACGAAAGTCAACCCGCAGCCATAAACTGAATAAATGTCAGCTTTCCAATTCTTTCTCTAAAATCAACTGAGTCGCCTTGAATCTCCTCGAACAACCCAGTTGTATAGTACATTTTTTCAAAAATAGATTCCTTAACAACATAAAAGCCTAATTTTGATGAACTTGATGTATTTTCTGCTTCATCTGAAACGTTAAGATACAAGAAAAATTTTTGGAAATCATCATCTTGAACAACTGGAAAATCTCCTCTGTCAATAACAAATTCTAATTCTCCGTTATCATCAACCATTTTTGATCCAATCAAATATGAATCATTGTTTACTGCATCTTCAGCAAATAGCGAGACTTTAAAAAGCCCTTGATTATCATCAACCGATATCAATACTCTATAGTCACCCTCTACGATCATTCCATCAAAATTAAAATCCACAAATGCTAAAGTACTATCATCTGAATTATAAAGAGTATCTGCAGTATTGTACACCATTTTCATTCCTACTGATGGATTTTCATGATCTACATTTACTGGTGTTTCAGTATGACATGAGTAGAAAATAAAACTTAAAAACAAGACGAGAGTCAGTAAAAGTAAATTTAGATTCTTCATTTGCACTATTCCTCACTTTTTTCTTTTTCTTTAGATTTTGGTTTTGGGTTATCCCCAAATGCTTTGAGTATTGCTTCTTCAAACATTTTCTCATTACCCTTTCCATCATGCTTGAAAACTATTTCACTTTTTTGGTTTAAAACGAAAGTAACCGGCACAGTCGATTTACAACCAAATTTTTTAAATACTTTTTTATTTTTATCAAAAAGAACGGTAAAATCAAATCCTTTAGATTTCACAAAATTTTTAGCTTTCTGGATAGCACTTCCTTTGTCTATCGTTATCAAGTAGACACTCAAGCCTTTTTCTTTGTATTTATTATAAAGTTCATTGAAAATTGGCATTTCTTCCTTACATGGTCCACACCAAGATGCCCAAAAATCAATTAAAACAGGTCCCTTTTCCAATGCATTTTTTAAATCAACAGTTTTGCCTTTTATGTCTTTTAATTTAAAATCTTGAGCTACTTTCAGTTCTTCTGCTAGAAGAAAAGAGCTTAATAATAGAATCATCAAAATCATTTTTTTAAATAGCATTTACTAGACCTCTCGGTTAATTAATCACATTGAACTTCAACAATATAGACGTTATTCTATATACGTAGTCCTATAATATAACAATATTTATAAAAAAACAAGTTAAAAGCAAATGATTAATATCAATAGTGTATGTTATTGACGATTTTTTTTAATGCACTATCAGTAAATTATTCGAATGTTTTTACAAATAAATTTATTTGACAAATTTTGCGATGGGCATTATATTCAAGTTCTAAATTGCTCATTAAATTTAATATAAAATGGAGAATGCAATGGCAAAAGAAAAAAAATCTGATCTTGAAAAATTAGGTGAAAAACTGCTGTTTAAGAAAAAAAATGGCTGGGATGGTCTTAAAAAAAAGGATTTTGATTCAGTTATGGTATTATCGGAAGACTATAAAAAATTCCTTAACTCTAGTAAAACTGAAAGAGAATCTATTGATACAATCGCAAAACTGGCTAAAAAGCATGGTTTTGTTGACATTAAGAAAGCAAAGAAAAGTGATAAGAAGCTGTTCATCAATTATGATGGTGTTGCTGGTTCTTTAGTATATGTGAAAGACCCAAAGAAATTTCATGAAGGATTTTTGATGAATGGGGCTCATATTGATGTTCCTAGAATTGATCTGAAGCAAAATCCGCTTTACGAAGATGAAGACATGGCTTATATGAAAACTCACTACTATGGTGGAATTAAGAAGTATCAGTGGGTAACAAGACCATTAGCTCTTCACGGTGTTATTATTCTGGAAAATGGTAAAACTGTAAAAGTAAATATCGGTGAAAAAGATACTGATCCTGTATTTACAATTAATGATCTTCTTCCTCATCTTGCTCAGGATCAATATAAGAAAACAGTAGGAAAAGTAGTTGAAGGTGAACAATTAAATATTCTTGTCGGGTCGATCCCCTACAAATTTAAGCATGAAAAAGATGCTGTAAAATTAGCTATTTTGGATTTCTTAAACAAAGAATATGGAATTTTGGAAGAGGATTTTGTAAGTGCTGAACTTCAATTAGTACCTGCTGGAAATGCAAGAGATATTGGTTTTGATAGAAGTTTTGTAGGATCACACGGACAAGATGACAGAGTGTGCTCTTTCTTGGGAATGAAAGCTTTATTTGATATCAAAGAAAAAGATATCAATAAGAATCTTATGATGATATTCTTCGACAAAGAAGAAATTGGATCGGCAGGTAATGCGGGTGCTGACTCTAATATCGTGGAAAGAATGGTTAATGATGTTCTTCAGCTGAATGGGAATAAGGATTATAATGTACTTATCAAAGCATTGGAAAACTCTAAATTGCTTTCTTCTGATGTAAATGCCGGTATTGATCCTGCTTGGAAAACTGTAAATGAACCAATGAATGCTGCAAAAATCGGTTACGGTGTTTGTTTGACTAAATTTACAGGTTCAGGTGGAAAGGGCGGATCAAACGAAGCTCATGCAGAATTTGTGGCAGAAGTAAGAAAAGCATTCAATAAAGATGGTGTTTTGTGGCAAACTACAGAACTTGGTAAAGTTGACCAAGGTGGTGGTGGTACGATCGCTAAATATTTAGCATCATACGGAATGGATGTTGTTGATTGCGGTACCGCACTACTTTCTATGCATGCACCTTTTGAAGTAGCATCAAAAATAGATATTTACCACACTTACAAAGCATATTTAGCTTTCTTCAAGTATATATAGATATTAATAAGAGGAATCTCGATCAGGGTGTATTTTCACCCTGATTTTTTTATTATGCAAAAAAATCAAATTAAAATAATGCTTACACGAATTTGGGCTCCTGGAAATGTAGGTTCAATACTAAGGGCTATGAAAAATTTTGATTTTACGAATATGGTCTCTATAAATCAGATGAATATTGACCAAGATGAAACTTTGACAATGTGTGCCGGTGCAAAGGATCATATCAGTCACTTAAGACATAGTACTGATTTTGATAAAGAATGTGATGAGTGCAATGTTATTTATGCATTTACCGCTAGAAGAAGAAAATTCTACAAGGTTATTACTCCTGAAAAAATGGCTGAGGAAATATCTCAGCTACCTGAAACTGCAAGTGTTGGTCTTCTTTTCGGTAATGAAACGAACGGAATTACAAATGAAGAAGCCGACAAGTGTGATAAATTGGTAATGATACCAACTTCAGACAAATATTCATCTCTAAATGTTGCGAGTGCTGCCATGATAGCTCTTTATGAAATATCAAAAAAACTATCTGATCTAAAAGTAGATTCAAACAAAGAAGATCTTATAAATATCACTGAAAAAGAGCAGTTATTCAAAGTTATAGAGCAGGTTGTTAGCAGTAAATTAATGGAAAAATCTGCAAATAAACAGCAAATCTATGACAATGTCAGGCATATTTTCAGAAGGATGAACTTAAATAAAAAAGAAGCAGGATTTGTTAGGAGTATCTTTGAGATAATCAATAATAAGATAGATTAATTCTCTTGACAAAAAATACTTTGCAGATTATATTTGCAACCTGTAAAACGCAGTGTGGGGGGTATAGCTCAGTTGGTTAGAGCAGTAGACTCATAATCTATTGGTCCGGGGTTCAAGTCCCTGTACCCCCACAAGTAATATCAAGGTGCCTAGCACCTTTTTTTTTACTATTGGAGAAATAATGTTAGTTAACGATGTATTGAACATACTGAACAATCGGATAATCCCCTCTATAAAATGGAAAGATGATCCTAGTGGATT
>JAQICF010000126.1 GCA_027858795.1 Candidatus Delongbacteria bacterium
TTCCCGGTAAAGGTTAATACCGACCAAAAGGAATATATCAAAGAAGTTGTTGAATATGTGATAAATAAGACTGAAGAAATTCGAACGACAACAAACGAGCATTCAACAAAGAGAATTGCTGTTCTCGCTGCTTTGAATATTACAGCGGAATTCTTAAAAAACGATAAAACTTATAGAGAGAATATGAAAAGTATTGATGATATCTTAGACACCTCTCTCTTTAAATAAATTACAACCCCTTTATGTAGTAGTTTCAAAACTACAAATAGGGAGTTTGTTAACTTGAAGTGACATAAAGCCTCCTCCACACGAAAAAATGTGGCTCTTTTTAGGGTAGTGGACTATGGATCCGCAAGGACGACACCCAACGTATCAATTAATCGACTTACTACGTAAGGGGTTGTAAATTTTTTATCTATCTAACGCTTTAAAATATTATAATGAATTTAACAGTTTTAAAATAACATGGAGATATTATGTCGCAAGAATTATATTTATTGATATCAATCCCGATAGCATTTTTAGTTGGTTATATTGTAGCTAAATGGTTAATCGAAAGTAAGATCGGTAGCTCTAAAGCACAAGCAGAAAAGATTATCGCACAAGCCGAAAGAGAATCAGAATTGCAAATGAAAGAATCTCAGGCAAGTATTTTAAAGGAAGAAATTAAGATCAGAGACGAGATCGCTAAGGAAAAGCAAAAATATGAAGATGAAGTTAGAAAAAAAGAAAATGATATCCATAAAGAAGAATTGAAACTTAAGGATATCCAAAATGATATTAAAGTTAAAAACGATGAAATATCCAAGAAAGAAAAAGAGCTGAAAAGTAAAGAACAATCAATTGAGGATAGAAAGCGTCATTTAGTTGAAAAACAAGAACTTGTTGATGTGAAATATCAGGAAGCTATTGATAAGTTAGAGAAAATTTCAGGTCTATCTAAAGAAGAAGTACTCGAAGAATTAAAAGAACATTTGATCACCGATGCTAAGCACAGTGTTGCGAAACTTATTAAAGAAGTAAAAGATGCAGCAAGAGAAACTGCTGATAAAGAAGCAAAAGAAATTATTGTGTCTGCAATTCAAAGGACTGCGGCTGATCATAGTGCTGATACTACTTTATCAGTTGTAAATCTTCCTAATGATGAGATCAAAGGAAGAATTATCGGTAGAGAAGGAAGAAATATCAGATCATTTGAGCAGGCAACAGGAATTGAAGTCATAGTAGATGATACACCTGGTGCAGTTGTTCTTTCAGGGTTTGATCCATATAGAAGAGCCATTGCAAAGAATGCATTGGAAAAGCTTATTCAAGATGGCAGAGTTCATCCTGGAAAGATCGAAGAGGTCGTTGAAAAGTCTAAAAAAGAGATGGAAGCTTTGATCAAAGAGATCGGTAATGATACCGTTATCGAACTTGGTGTTCACAATCTTCATCCTGAAATTATAAAATTATTAGGAAGATTAGAGTATCGAACTAGCTATGGTCAAAATGTACTCCTACACTCTGTGGAATGTGCAAAACTTTGTGGTTTAATGGCTACAGAAATGGGATATGATACAAAATTAGCTGTTAGAGCGGGACTATTGCATGACATTGGTAAGGCAGTTGACCAATACCAGGAAGGAACCCATGTTGAATTAGGTATTGAGATCGCTAGAAAATATAAAGAAGCAAAAATTGTAATAAATGCAATTGCATCACATCATGAAGATGCACCTGCAATGCACCCGATCAGTTCCTTGGTAGCTGCTGCGGATGCTATTTCTTCTTCAAGACCTGGTGCAAGAAGAGAAACTCTTGGTAATTACTTGCAGAGACTTGAAAAACTTGAAGCAGTTGCAATGGAGTATGAAGGTGTTACTAAATCTTATGCAATCCAAGCAGGTAGAGAGATCAGGGTATTAGTTGAGAATGAGGATGTTGATGATGCAAGAGCGGATATGCTGGCAACAGATATTGCTCAGAAGATACAAGACGAAATGAAATATCCGGGACATATTAAAGTTACTGTGATCAGAGAGTATCGTGCAAGTGGAGTAGCAAAATAAATTGTGTTAAAACTTAGAAAGAAGGTCAAATGGAAGTAAAGATATTATTCATAGCAGATGTGATCGGCGAACCCGGAATGAGGATATTTGAGAAGGCTATGCCTTACCTTAAACTTAAATATTCTCCTGAGTTTATCATTGTTAACGGCGAGAACACACGTAACGGAAAAGGCCTCTCTGAAGGTTTAGCAAACAAGTATTTTAGCCTAGGTGTAGATGTGATTACCTCAGGAAATCATATTTGGGATTATTCTAATTTTCATAAAACCTTGACAAATCCAAGATACTCAAATATTCTTAGACCTTTGAATTATCCTGAGGGAGTTCCGGGTAGAGGATACTGTATAAAAGATAGCAGCCTTGGAAAGAAAATAGCTGTCGTAAATATTCAGGGAAGAACATTTATGCAAGCTATTGACTGCCCTTTTATGAAAATGAAGGATATTGTAGGCAAATTAAAATCACAGGCAGATATAATTTTCGTTGATTTTCATGCAGAAGCAACTGCGGAAAAAATTGCGATGGGACGATTCTTAGATGGTCAAGTCAGTGCCGTAGTTGGGACTCATACTCATGTTCAGACTGCTGATGAGGAAATATTCCCTAAAGGAACTGCCTTTATTTCAGATGTCGGCATGACAGGTCCTTTCGACTCTGTTCTGGGAATGAAAACTGAAGTAGCATTAAGTAGATTTAAATATCAGACACCTTTCAGATATGAGACAGCTACTGATGACCTGAGATTGAACGGTGTAATTATAACTGCTGATAGTGAAACAGGAAAAAGTACTCATATAGAGAGAATTTATCTTAGAGAAAATGAACTATACCAAAAATAAAATCGTATCATTATATAAAGTTTTAGGAGAAAACCATGAAGAAACTATTGATACTGGTTATTTCTATGTATTTGGCCGGAAACGCAATGTCTTTTACTGATCAAGAACCTCAAATTAAGAATGTAAATTATAAGGCATCTGATTCAAATAATGAATTTATGATGAATATGTATAATGAACTCACTCTTGATAAGAAGAATGATAATATCTTTTTTTCACCGTTCAGTATCTCATCTGCACTTGCAATGACCTTTGCAGGGTCTGACGGAAATACAGAAACTCAAATGGCTAATGCTCTTGAATTCTCTTCCAACACAGATATTTTTCATAAAAATTTCTCTATCGTAACAAATAGAATTAATGAGATCGGTAAAAAGGGTAAAGTTCAACTTAGTATCGCCAATAGTCTTTGGCTGCAAGACGGATATACTTTTCTTGATAATTTTATTAATATCGGGAAAAAATATTATGATGCGGAAATTGAAAATTTAAATTTTGCAGAATCAGAAAAATCAAGACAGATAATAAATAAATGGGTAGAAGATAAGACCAATAATAAAATCAAAGACCTTATCCCAAAAGGAATATTGGATGCTCTTACTAGATTAGTTTTAACAAACGCAGTGTATTTTAAGGGTGAGTGGAAAGAGCAATTCAATAAAAATAGTACAAATGAAAAATCATTCCACACTTTTAAAGGTAGTGATGTTCCAACGAAAATGATGTACAATAAGGCCAGATATGGATACTATGAAAATGATAAATTCCAATTTTTAGAAATGCCTTACAAAGGCGATGATGTATCTATGTTTGTTCTTTTACCAAAGGATAAGCAAGGGTTGTCTGATATTGAAAAAACACTGGACATGAAATTAATAAACACAGCTATTAAAAATATCGTAAAAAAAGATGTAAAGGTTCATTTTCCAAAATTCAAGATCGGGCTTTCTTATGAATTAAGTAACTTAATGAAAAGTTTAGGAATGAACGATGCTTTCAGCAAAAAAGCTGATTTTTCTAAAATGACCGGTACTAAAGAATTGTATATCTCAGCCATTATTCATAAGACTTTTATTGAAGTTGATGAAAAAGGAACAGAGGCGGCAGCGGCAACTGCAGTTGTGATGAGAATGAAAAGTGCAGGACCACCGCAACCATGTCCTGAATTTATTGCAGATCATCCGTTTTTCTATTTTATCAGAGAAAATTCCACTGGAACAATATTATTCACAGGTAGGATGAATGATCCAAGCAAAAAATAATGCTGGATAAAAAACATTCATATACTACTTTCGGACAACTTCTTGTAATTATAGGTCTACTAAATGTGATCGCAAGAGTGAATATTATCTCAGATGTGATCATTACTTTTCTGTTTATAGCCAAAGGTGGATCGTTAATAAGAAATAAAAGATGGTTTAGAGATAAGACCTGGAATTGTTTTTTAACTGTGTTTGGAATTACCTATCCATTGGCAAAATTAGTAGTATTTTATACTTATTCAACAATAATCATCCCAAATAATTCAGATAATTCAATAACTGCGATACAAATAGTATTTAATAGTTCATTTTTTCTAATCCCGATGTCTATTTTATCCCTGATATCTGCATTAAAGTTAAATAAGTTACAGAAAAGTGGAGAGTTTTAAACTCATATCTATATGTATATTAAAAGAAAAGACCGATCAGAATTAGTAAAATTCATTCAGAGTAAAGAAAAAGAAATTAATGAATTCCCTAATTCTTTTAATGAATATTTCAATGAAGATAAGATCGAAACTATTTCTATCGATAATTGGATCGATCTTTTTCAAAAGAACAACAATATTACAACAATTGATCTTAGGTCTGAAAGTGAATATGAAGAGGATAGATTACCGAACTCTGTCAATTTCCCAATTTTAAACAATATTGAAAGAGATGAAGTAGGCTTTCTATATAAACAGTTTTCTCCAAAAGCTGCATTATTCCTTGCTGTTGAATATGCAGATAAAAAAGAAGATCTTATCAGAGATTTAGTTCAATCATACGAAGGTAAAACGATCTATATTTATTGTTGGAGAGGTGGTAGCAGGAGCTCAGCAGGATATTTATATCTGAAAAAATTTGGTGCAAAAGTAATTAAGATTGAAGGTGGATACAAAGCTTATCGTAATAAAATTCATGACCAACTTTACACTGATGAAAATAATAGAATGAAAAATGGGCTTTTAATTCTTACTGGACTTACAGGTTGTGGTAAAACTGAGATAATTGAAAAAATTAGTAATAATATACCTGTTTTAGATATTGAGAAAGCTGCAGGTCATGCATCCAGCTTATTTGGACATATTAGATATGATATTAAAAATGCTATTATACCAAATTCTCAGGCTGAATTTGAGAATAATTTATTCACTGAAATAATTTCGAAACCAAATCCTAATAATTATCCTTTTTTATCAGAAGGAGAAAGTAAAAAGATCAGTAAGTTCAATATTCCCGGTAATTTTTATGATCAAATGATATTATCTCCGACTATTAAAATAAATTCGACTATTGAAAAGAGAGTTGAAAGAATTAAAAATGAATATTTTTCCAAAAATGGTTCTAATGCGGTTTACAATACAATCGAGAAATCTGCATTTTTTAAAAAGCTATTGGGGAATAAAAAAGTTTTTGATCTGTTGGAATTGTTGAGATCAAATAGAGAAGATGAATTTATTGAATGGATATTGTTGGAATATTATGATCACAGATATGCCGGGAAATATAAAAATATCATTGCTGAAATAGATAATGTTAACATACCATATACAATTGAAGAGATAACTTCAATTATGAATAATTTGAGAAAATAAAAACCTGCTATTAGCTTTTAATACTAATAGCAAGCCGTCTAACATTGAATTGATAATTAAAAGAAAATTACTTCTTTTTCTTCTTTTTCTTACCTTCAATTTCTTTGTCGTGCTTAATGATCAGATCTAAAAGCTTGTTTGTAAATTCATCGTCAATCGTGTAATAAGCTTCATTCTTCTTATTCTTGGTCTTAGAAACGATGTCTTTTTTTCTTAGAATTGCAAGTTGCTGAGAAATGATAGGAAATGGTTCATTGATACATTCTTGCATGTTTCCTACTCTACACGCTTCAATTCTTAGTGCTAGTAACAGGTTGATTCTTTTTGGATTAGCTAAAACTTTAAAAGCTTTTGCAACATCCAGATGATCATTTTGGTACACTTTCTTTGCCATGGATTTCCTCCCCGTTTAGGTAAGTTATGTATTGTATATCACTGTTCTTCTTTAACATTTCAGTAACACCGCAGTATTTAGTCATCGAAAGTTCAACAGCTCTTTTTATTTTTGCGGTATCTAATTTTGGATCACCTTCTATGAAATATTTTAAAAATATCGTTTTAAATACTTTTGGGTGATCTTCTGTATATTCTGTTTCAGCAGATAATTCAAACTTATCATACTCTATTTTCATCTTTCTTAAAATAGACGTAACATCCATACCGGAGCAGCCTATTAAACCACTAATTAAGAGTCCTTTTGGCGAAGGACTTTTACCTTCTCCACCAACTTTTTCATTAGCATCTACAACAATATGATGTCCATCTTGTTGAATATCAAAAGAAAGGTATCCAATTTGCGTTCCGGAAACTTTCATTTTTTCTCTCTATTTTTATTTGTTCCAATATATGAAGAAATTATATAACCAAACAGAAATCCATATAACGTCGAGCCCCACGGGCTACCAGTAATCGATCAACCACCATTATTACAACCAATGAAGTAATAATATGTATATCCTATTCCCCCTGCTAGTAATATAACACTTAATTTAGCAAAAAACAACTTCATACTAATTATTTTTTTACCGGTATAGATTTTTCAGTACTTTTAACTATTCTTGAAACATCTGATTTCTTGAGATGTTTTAACAATAAAGTTTCTATCTCAGATTTTGATTTTAATCCTACAAAACCATCAATTGGCTTACCATCTTTAAAAATAGCAACTGTAGGGATAGATCTTATACCATAAGTACTTGCCATCTTTTTATTATTATCAACATTCAGCTTTGTAAATTTGATATTCCTATCTTTTTTATTTGCAAGTTCTTCAATTATCGGTCCCAGTTTTTTACATGGTCCACACCAGGGAGCCCAAAAATCAACTAGAACTATCTGGTCTGATTCCAGAACTTCCTTTTTAAAGTTATCACCTGTAAGTTTCGTCATATTCTTATTAACAGCTACAAGTGGCAATACCATTGTTACTGTTAATATTAATATCATCAATTTATACATTATTTACTCTCTTCGTTTTTTTGTTAATTTCTGCGGTCAGAATAAAACATTATCCTGACCACCAGAAGAATTAAGCTTATTTTGCTAAGTGCTGATCTAATTTGGCTTTGATATTTGCTTCCGGATGGGCCCCAATCAAACCATCAACAACTTCACCATTTACAAATATTAACATAGTAGGTATTGAAGTTATACTATACTTTGCAGATGATTCTCTATTGTTATCAACATCCAATTTAGCGATCTTAAATTTTCCTGCATATTCATCTGCTAGTTTTTCTATCACAGGTCCTACCATTCTGCAAGGTGCGCACCATTCAGCCCAACAATCTATTAGTACAGGTATGTCAGATTTTAATACTTCTTCTTCGAATGTTGCATCTGTTACGTGTAGTGCTCCCATTTCTTTCTCCGTTTGTAGTTTGTATTTCAATTAGCTTTGTTGCTATGTAGAAACCTACTACTATTCTTGCTCAATGTCAAGTACTTTTTTAATACATCTGTATTTTACGCATAAAATAACGTTATAATTATGATATTTGTCTTATATTGCGAGATTGTTTGAAAATTAGTGAACAGATAGTGTATTAAAATAATATAATAGTTGATTTGAGATATAAATGTTTTTAGATTCTTAGTATAATTGAAATGCTTAAGGGAGTAATATGAATAACTTAATTATAAAAAATATCGGAAAGGTATATAATCCTTTACCTGGAAAGGTAGGAAATATACATATACATGAAAATTGCTCCATGATAATTACAGATGGAATAATTCAGGAAATTTGTGCGAATGAAATTGAGATAAATGCTATTCGACTTGAAAATTACGAGATCATTGATGCTGAAGGTAAGACTGTATTACCAGGCTTTGTAGATTCTCATGCTCATCCTATATTTGCTGAACTCAGAGCTAATGAATTTGAAATGCGTAATGCTGGAAAAAGTTACTTGGAGATAGCTCAAGCAGGCGGAGGTATTAAGAACAGTGTCAGAAAGCTTCGAAAGCTCAGTGAAGATGAACTTTACAATATCTCATTGAAAAGAGTAAATGATTTTATCAAATATGGAACTACAACTCTTGAAGCTAAATCAGGATACGGACTGACTCACGACGATGAGATCAAAATGCTTAAGGTTATAAAGAGAATAAATGAAGAAAACGATATTGATCTTGTTCCAACTTTCCTAGGAGCTCATGATATACCTGAAGAATTCAAAGATAACAGAGAAGAATATATATATACATTAATTAATAAGACAATTCCGTTTGTTGCAAAAGAAAACCTTGCCGAAGCTTGTGATATTTTCATTGAGAAAAACTATTATACTGTTGAAGAAGGCAGAAGAATATTGACTGCAGCAAAAAACAATGGTCTTAAAGTAAAGATCCATGCTGATCAGTTGACCTGTAACGGTGGAAGTGAACTTGCAGCTGAACTGGGAGCACTGAGTTCGGATCACTTAGAATATATTTCTGATAAAGCTATCAATGAAATGATAAAAAACGATGTTGTATTTAATCTTATGCCCGGTGCTTCATTTTTCATTGGAATGTCAGATTATCCTCCAGCAAGAAAGATTATTGATAAAGGCGGAATAATTGCATTATCTACAGACTTTAACCCTGGAACCTGCTATTGTATGTCTTTACCATTGATAATGACGATATCAGCTGTTTATTTAAAAATGACGGCTGAGGAACTGGTTTGGGGTGCTACTCTTGGTGGAGCTAAAGCACTCGGTAAAGAAAATGAGATTGGATCAATAGAAAAAGGTAAAAAAGCCGATCTTCTGATAATGGACATAAATAATCTCAGTGAAATTCCTTATAGTATGGGAATGAACCTGGTCAAGAAAGTGATCAAAAACGGAAAATTAATAATTGATTCGTAGGGGCACAATATCTTGTGCCCGTAAAATAAGGGTTCAAATTGTTGAACCCGTACGAACAAATATATAATAAAACAAAGGAACGTATATGAAATACAGAAAAGTAAAAAAGACAGGAGAGGAAATATCTATCCTCGGTTTCGGTTGCATGAGGTTTCCTCAGAAAGACGGTCAGATTGATGAAGTAAAGGCTACGAAGCAACTAAAACACGCAATAGATAACGGAGTGAATTACCTTGATACCGCAAAACCTTATCATGGTGGAAAAAGCGAACCTTTCGTAGGTAAATTTCTTAAAGAGAACGGCTTAAGAGATAAGATATTTCTTGCTACGAAACTCTCTTCTTGGTACATAAAAGAAGAATACAGCATGCAGGATCATTTTGATCAGCAACTTGAAGAACTTCAGACAGATTATGTTGATTATTATCTTGTTCATGCACTGAATAGAAGCAGCTGGGATAAAATGAAAAGCTTCGGTGTTCTGGAATTTCTTGATAAACTTTTAGCAGAAGGTAAGATAAAATATGCAGGATTTTCTTTTCATGGAAATATCGAAGTATTCAAAGAGATCATTGATTCGTATGACTGGAAGTTCTGTCAGATACAATTTAATATTCTTGATGAAAAATATCAGGCAGGACTCGAAGGTTATCATTATGCAATCGAAAGAAATATCTCAGTTATTGCTATGGAGCCATTACGCGGCGGAAAGTTAGCTGTTGAGCCACCTGAGTCAGTAAAGAAACTCTATAAAGATACTGGTAAAGATTGGACTCCTGTCGAATGGGCTTTAAGATGGGTCTGGAATTTTCCGGGGATATTTACTTTACTTTCTGGAATGACAGAAGATGAGCATTTGTATGAAAATCTAAGAATTGCCGATGAAACTGAAATAAATTCACTGACTGAAGATGATCTATCAACTATCAAAAAAGTAGCTAATACATATAAAAGTTTACAGCAGGTTGGTTGTACCGGTTGCATGTACTGCCTCCCTTGCCCTTACGGAGTAAGTATACCATCTTGCTTCGAACACCTGAACAGTAAATTTTTATATAACGACGACAAATATTACAAATTCTATAAGATGTTCGTTGGCGATAAAGGAAAGGCTTCGAACTGTGTTGAATGTGGAGAATGTGTTCCAAAATGCCCTCATGGTGTAAACATCCCGGTTGAATTGAAAAAGGTTGCTGCGGAATTTGATTCACGACCTGATTGGGAGCAAAAATAGTGGTCAGTAGTCAGTGATCAGTGGTCAGTGATTAGTTAACAGATCGTCACCCTGAATTTATTTCAGGGTCTAAATCGATTTAAAAGATAGATACTGAAACAAGTTCAGCATGACAAAGAAAACAATAGGAGGTATACGATGAATACAAATACATATGAACTTAAACTTGATGCAAAGAACATTTCAATTATGGTAATTCTAATGGCATTGCCTAATGTACTTGGATTAATAAATATTAATATGCTCGGTTTTAAACTGCACTTTTTCCAGTATGCTATATTTCTAGCAGCAATGATGTATGGTTCTACTGTTGGGCTTCTTGCTGGTGGAATAGGCTCGCTATATTCTGCTATAGCTATGGGTAATCCTTATATTATTTTATTTAACGGTCTTCTCGGTTTCTTATTTGGGAAATTCTACAAAGGAAATGAATTCAGTGCACTTGCAAAGACTTTAGCAGTTCAACTGCCTTTAATTATTTTGATCGACTATTTCATCATTGGTATGCCTGTAAAAGTATTAACCTATCTTGTAATTGGTTTGCTTGTTACAGATTTTATCTGGGTTTTCGGAGCAAAGAAGACCAGAGAGATGCTATAGATGCTGAAACCTGATTTTACAAAATATGACCTGGCACTTGTGGAAAATGATACTATTATTCACAGCGAAACAGGAAAAGGTCTCAGACCTCTGATCAACTGCTTGAATAAATTTCGAACCGGGAAATATATTTTATTCGATAAATTATTCGGAATGGCAGCAGCTAAAATGATCGTTCACAGAGGTATTATTTCTAAACTTGTCACAGGAACGATCTCCGAGTCTGCATTGGATTTTCTCAGAGAAAATGAAATTGAAGTGGAAGCTGAACTTATTGTACCTAATATCCTCACTGAAGACAGAAAAGAAGTTTGCATGATGGAAAAGATAGCTTTGGCTCTCAGTGAAGAGGAATTTCTAATTGAAGCGGAAAAGATTTTTGGTTATGAGATCTCTTAGATCATTATTTTTACTTTTTATATTCTTTAATCTTTTTTCTGCTATTCCAACAGAATTACCGGATTCTCTTTTTACAAAAGATTTGATATTTGTCTATGTGCATGGATTTGCGGAATACCGTAAAGTTGAACCGTTCAAAGAGAAGATGCAGGAATTTCTCAGCGAACATCCAACTTTGAATTACGATGTTTTTACTTACCGCTGGGAAAAAGAGAGAATTGATTTTCTTAATCCTATAGATCAATGGGAAAATTCAAAAAGGGTAGCTGACAGTGCTACAACTCATTTCAATACTAATATAATTTCTAAGCTGGAAGAAAAAAAAATACCGTATGTTATCGTCGGTTTCAGTTTGGGTACACAACTTGTTATTAAAGCACTGGAAAGATATGGGGATAAAAAACTTAACTATCTGAAAGATATTTATTTTCTGGCATCCGCCCAACGCAAAGACCTTGAGTCTAGCATTAAATGTCTTCCGATTGGAATGAAAATTACCAGCTATTATTCAAAGTTCTTTGATGAAGCTTTGAAGATCAGTTTCAGATATCAGGAAGGTATCGCTGCCGGTGGAGAAGTCGGATTTGAAGATACAACTTTATTCAGAAATTACAGGACAGTATGTACTCATGTTCATAAAGGCGGACCTATCCAGAGAGATTATTCAAATATGGCTTCTGCGATAGCTATGCTGACACTTTTTAAAGAGAATATTTTCATTGAAGGTGATTCGCTCAGTTATAATCTTGATATGCTCGTCATGGATGGAGAGATACAGTGGAATGATATAATTGAATTTGATACGAATTATAAGATACTTATTCAGCAGAATGTAAATACCTATCATTATAGAGCTATTGAAATTGCTGAGAACGGGCTCAGAACAAGAAGAGCCTGGGGAATGGATTTGCATGAGATTTTGAAAGGTCTGCGATTGTTTAATGAGCCGTATGAGAAGAAGATCAATCTGATCGGAGTCGAATAGTAAGATTTTCTTTCTTTAATATTCAATTCGTTCTTACAATAGGTTTAAGTCGCTTGTCCAAAACATGGATATTTTTAGAACTTGATTTTATTTGATGAAAATCTTAAATTGTTTTTGTCTATCAAAGGAATTTTATATTAGTTACGCACAAATTTATCAACTCGCTTGATAAACCTATTTGATGTCCAATAAATACAGATTAAATTTTATCTATTAAGCGTGCTAAAATGGTTTTCACTATCATATTGCACGATATACCAACGATTAATTGAGGAAAACGAAAATGATATATGAATTAAAGCCTGAAGAATTTAATAAAGTTTCACATTTATTTAGAGAAAGAGAAATTGCAGGAGCACATTTTGTCCTAAATGGAATCGAGAAAGGTTATGTTCTCGTAGATAATATTAGTAATCCAAGTATTGCTGCTGTAATTGAGTACAATAGTTGTTATTTGGATGGAGATTATTCAAATACAAAATTTGTCGAAACTTTAATTAAAAGGAATATCAAAGAAATAGATATAATGACAGCCTGGGTATTAAACGAAAGTAAGGATACAAACCCATTACTGAAAATGCTTAACGAATCTATAGAGTATGAACAATTAAACTATGAATTAAATGAATTGAAATTTGACTGGCGTGAAAATTTGCCTACAAATTGTGAGATTAGAAAAATCGATAAGAATTTACTTAATAATAATTTTGAAAATTCGGATGACATATTAGCATTTATCGATAATAATTTCAACAATTCCGTTGATCAATTCTTAGAAAAAAGTGGTGGTTTTTGCTTAATAACAAATAATAAAATCTTAAGTTCTTCAATACTACTTCACAATTATTCTACGAATTCATACAATATGTGGATAAGAACAATTAATGATTTTCAAAAAAAAGGATATGGAACTATTGTTGCCGCAGCAACAACTGAATATTGTCTGTCATTGGGAAGTCAAATGAGATGGACTACAGATGATTATAATATAGGTTCTATAAAAATTGCAGAAAAAATAGGTCATTCTCTTAAAAAGAAATCTAAAGTGTATTTCTTATATTCTGATAATTTCATAAACTGTCTAGAAAACTTTACACGACATAAATATGTTACAAAAAATTACATGAATGCCATTTCATTTTTAAATAAAATGTTCAACTTAAGAGATCAGACCAATAATAAGTATCTGTGGTGTACAAATAACAAATATTCCAACGCAGGATATAATAGCTTTTCTTACCTTTTATATTACTATGAATTATCACAGTTATATGAGCTAAAAAGGGATCCTGCTAATGCTATAAAATACATTGACAAAGCAATTTATTTAGGCAGGAACGATCCCGAGCAGCTAGAACACGTGATAAATAAAAACGATGATCCGTTAATATATATGATCACGAAAAGAGAAAAGTTGATAAAAGATTTGAGTAAAAAGAAGTAAGCGAACTTATCACTTACCACTTATAACTTATCACTATAAAAAAAGGGGCTGAGCCTCTTTTTTTATATTTTCTTCCTCTTAAACACTTTTATCATCTCATGCGCAAATAAGAATATCATTGCAGATACAAATATTGTCATCAGATCATAAGCAGTCAATGGTGCGAATTTTAAGAATGAATTAACTCCTGGCACATAAATAACTACAGCACATAAAATTATTGAAAGCAATATCGAATAAACAATTTTACTATTTGTGAATAGATTCATATTAAAGATCGTTACTAGCTCATATCTTCTGGAAAGAATATTTATAAACTGACAAGCGACAACAGTTGCATAACTTATCGTTGTTGCTCTCATGTAAAATTCAGCAGATAAATCTCCCATTCTATAGTTGAAATACCCGTAATTCGCAAAAGCCAATCCGCCCATCAGAATACCTAAAAATGCTATCTCAATAGACGAACCTTTATTAATAATATGATCATCCCTTCCTCTAGGTTTAGCTATCATAAGATCCTTAGAACCCGGGTCGTAGGTTAAAGCAGTAAGTGGAAGTATCTCTGCTAAAAGATCTATCGCGAGTATCTGAATTGCAAGAATAGGAATTGACCAATCAAAGAAAGTAACACCTAATAATCCGAACAATACCAGTGCAAGTTCTGCTGCATTACTTGTCAAAGAAGCTATAACCGTCTTTTTAAGGTTGTTATAGATCGTTCTACCCTCTCTGATAGCATCAACCAGGGTAGGGAAACTATCGTCAAGAAGGATCAGCTCTGCAGCCTCCTTGGAAACATCTGTCCCCATCTGCCCCATTGCAACACCGATATGTGCACTTTTCAAAGCCGGTGCATCATTTACTCCGTCACCTGTAACAGCTACGATCTTATCCTGTTTCTTTAAAAGTTTTACAATCCTTAACTTATCTTCAGGTGATACTCTGGAGAATATCAGCGATCTGTTTTCATTCATTAATTTACTAAATTCTTCATCGGAGATACTTTCCATTTCTTCACCGCTGACAACTTTAACATCAATATTATCCTCTGAGAGATTTATTTCTCTACCTATAGCTTGAGCAGTTATTGCATGATCACCTGTCATGATAAAAGTATCAATGTGTGCTTCATGAGCCTTGATAATGGCTTCTTTAACACCTTCTTTCGGAGGATCGATCATTGCGACGAGACCAAGAAAAACAACATCCCTTTCAATTTCTTCCAGAACATAGTCTCTCTTATCTTTCCCCAGTTTTCTGAATGCAACACCGAGAACTCTTAATGCATTGGATGAATATTTATCACTTAATTCCTTCAACTGAGCTTTATCTTCTTCTGTAATAGGAACTTCTTTGCCGTCTTTCCAGATATGTTTACTTATGGAAAGAATACTGTCCATAGCACCTTTCATAGTCAGAACTTCTTCATCTCCGTATTGACGGACAGAGCTCATTCTCTTACGAACTGAGTCAAAGCTGAATTCATGAAGTTCAGGATTTTCCTCATCTTCATTCGGTGATCTTGTACCGAGCTTTGTAGAAAGTGTGATTAAAGCAGCTTCCGTAGGATCTCCGATAGGATACCAACTATGGTGATCGTCATCAGGAGGATGTATCTCAGCATTAGATGCCATTGTAGCAGAGTCGAACATTATCTCAATTTCTTTTATCTGCTCCTCAGTCAGCTCTTTACCATTTTCATCTACAATAGAGCCTTTCGGTTCATAACCGATACCCTTGATGTCATATTCTTTACCATCGAACCAGACCTTTTTCACTGTCATTTCGTTCTTGGTCAGAGTGCCTGTCTTATCAGTAGCAATGACATTCGTTGATCCGAGAGTTTCCGCTGCTGAAAGTTTTTTAACGACCGCATTCTTCTTGGCAAGATTATTCACTCCCTGGTACAAAGCGACGGTTATCTGCATAGGAAGAGCCTGAGGAACAACCGCTACAGCTACACCGATCGCATAGATAAGTGCTATTTGAAATCCACCTAGTAGTGGAATCCCACCAATAAGTAAAAATGCTGCTATCACAACAGCAAAGATGGTCAATCTGTTCGCAACTACAGTTAATTCTTTCTGCAATGGAGACTGAGAAGAATCTTCATCCTGTGTCATATTTGCGATCTTACCCATTTCGGTGTTCATTCCGGTAGCAATAACAATTCCCTTTGCATTCCCGGAGGCAACAGTCGTGCCGAAATAAGCCATATTATCCCTGTCTGCAAGTCCGCAATCTTTTGCGATAGTGTTACTATGTTTATTCTGAGGTAAAGATTCCCCAGTCAGAGAAACATCATTGGTCTTTAAATTAAATGATTCGAGTATTCTAACATCAGCAGGAACTTTGTCACCTTCGTCCAAACTTACAATATCTCCGATAACCAGATTTTCCTGATGCAGTTCCGATATATTACCATCTCTGAAAACCTTTGAAGGAGATTGAACGAGCTTTTTCAGAGATTCAACGATCTTTTCAGCCTTGAATTCCTGCACAAAACCAATAACAGCATTAAGAATTACAATCAACAGCATAATAGTTCCGTCACTATAACTACCGATGGTAAAAGAAATACCCGCAGCAACCAAAAGTAATATCATAAAAACATCTTTCAGCTGAAGAATAAATTTTATAATATTAGAAACTTTCTTCCCTGAAACAAGCTCATTCTTACCATACTTCTCAGCTCGGACCTTAGCTTCATCCGAGGATAAACCGTTAATATCTGTATTTAATTCGCTGAAAATCTCTTCAGCTTTCATTTTATAAAATTTTTGCTCTGACAAATTGTGCTCCGTTGTGTGATATGTTAATATTTAATCAAATTAACAATTTAAAGGTGGAAATTCAATGTAAAAAAGGAGGTGGATTCTTTATTTGTAATCAAGAATCAATTCGTACACTACATTATTTTTTTCTTCGCCGATTACTTTTGCTCCATGATTTTCCCATAAACGCCTAGATGATAAATTCGAAACAAGCACACTCCCATTAAGCTTATTAATTCCCATAGAGGAAACTTTATCAAGCATCTTTCTATAAGCTATGGAACTATAACCTTTTTGGCGAAATTGCGATCCTAACCAATAACCTAACCGAGCTGATTTATTTTCAACATCTATACGACTTATAGTAATTAATCCAATAAATATGTCATCTTTAAAAATACTAAACATTTTAGCTTCATGGGATTCGCACCAACTGATAAAATCTTTTTCGACTTGTGATTTTGTAGGAATAGATTCTTTTTTAAAACCAAGGTCTTTCTGAAGCTGTGTATCAGAGCCAATAAGCAAAGAAATATCTGCATAATGATTTTGAACTATCTGAACTAATTTTATGTTTTTCATATGTACTATTACCTTATTTATAATTAAAATAAACAATACTATTTATTTTCACTGTATTCAAGAGCAAAATAACCAATAAATATCAAACAGCGCTAGCCACCCCTTGGGGTTATTTTTAGAAGATTCTGAAATAAATTCAGAATGACGGATTCGTAAGGGTTCAATATCTTGAACCCGCAAACCCTGGATACCCGGATCAAGTCCGAGTATAACATCTGTGATCAAATTTGGGCGTATGGCAATACGCCCCTACATTATTTTTTATACCCGTTAAAACTAAAGATATCATCAATCGATTTTCTCTTCTTATCAGGAATATTCTCTTCTTTAGGATAACCAGCAGAGATCAACAACCCGATATGCTTAGAATTAGGCATATTCAACAGCTTCTTAACGACCATCTCATTAAACCACCCAAGCGTACAAGTCCCCAAACCTTCCTCAGCTGCTTGAAGGCAAAAATGCTCCGCAGCAATACCAATATCGATCAAACTAAAATCTTTATTCTTTAAAAAACTACCAATATTTGAAGAAATATTTTTCTTTTCAATAACAAGAACGACCATAACTGGAGCATCCAGAGTAAATTTATTCATGCCGGAAAGTGCCATTAAAGTCTCTTTGGCGATCTTGTCTTTTAACTCTTTATCGTCAACAATGATAAAATGCCAAGGTTGTGAATTGCATGCCGATGGAGAAAGCCTCGCTACTTCAACACATCTCATGATCTTTTCTTTGTCAACAGGTTGATCAGAATAGTTTCTTACACTGTTTCTTTTATTAGCCAATTCCAGAAAATTCATAGTAATTGTTCTCATTTTTTATTTACGACAACTGAATAAAAGAGGTACAGAATTACCTGTTAACTCTTGCCCATCTAATCCACCGTAAAACTTAACATTCTGGAATCCAGTATCAATCAGAATTTTATTTATCTCACTCTTCGTTAATGCTAATAGCGGAATACTATTTTTAATCACTTTATTATCTTTTTTTAGATACAACTCTGTAATAAAATCTACATTACCAATATCTTCATTATAATTATAGTTTCTAACAAATTTTATTTCTTCATTATCAATAGTAGGTAAATTATCAATATTCTTATTAATTATTCTGTCATAATTTATAATTTGAACTATGAAGGAGCCATTACTTTTTAGAAGGTCGTAAACTATTCTAAAATACTCTACGACACTCTCTCTGGAGGGAAGATGAACAAGAGTATTACCAAATGAAATTATTTTATCAAATGAAGTATTCTCAAAATCTTCTCTAAGATAGAGCATGTTTGCTTTTTTGTATACTATATTTCCAGTCTTTTCTTTATTCTTGGCAATAGAAAGTAGATCGTTATCAAGGTCAATTCCTGTAACATTGTCTGATCTTTCTGCCAGGAGTTCTGATAAATTACCAGTAGCACATCCTACATCGAGGATTGATTCCTCTTTTGCTATAGTAGAAATACTCTCGATAAATTCTAATTGTTTTCTATTCTGGGGAAATATGTAGTCATAAACCTCAGCTATAGATTGATAGAACATAGTATCTCCTTTTGAATGTTTTAATCGCCTGTTATGCAATAACAGAATACAATATACAATAATATTAATAACCAAAACACTAATACCAAGAACAATTTGCATATTTCTAGTTAAGTTCTCAGGATAAATGACCGGTATTAGATAATGCTCAATAAAACCACCTTCGTAAGTAATCCTATCACCACCTGAACGAAACCAATTTTCCAGTGGAGTCAATGGGCAATACCAACCAAACAACTCAACAAATGCACCCCATATTGCAGCTGGAATATGTATCCAGATAAACCATTTTTTATATAATACAAGAAAACCACCAAAAATCACAAAGATGATAAACAGTAAATGAATTACAACTATTAAATCTGTTAAAATACGATAAAGCATAATTACATACTCTCATTTATCGTGGTAAACAAGTCCTAGATGACAGCGGATTAAGGATACAACTTATAACTTATAACTAAAAAAAAGTCCAATACTTCGAGAACCTCAGTATGACTTTTTTTACGCCTCCATGATCCGGTCATACGCTTCTTTTATCTTAATAAATTTCTCAGCAGCAATATTCTTAAACTCCTCTCCCAGATGCTCAACCTTATCAGGATGATATTTCTTTGATAAAGTCCTGAATGCTTTCTTCACATCAGCCTTAGAACTCCCTTGGGGAATACCTAGTACATCATAAGCATTATCTAATTTATCTCTAGATGAAAAAGTTCTCTTTCTACCACCTGTCCTACCCTGTTGGAACGTAAAGAACATTGAAGCAATTCTTGAAAAATCAATGCTGTAAACACCTAAATGGGCTGAGATCTCATGCAGAGCTTTGATCTCTTCATCGACAAGAACTCCATCTGCTACAGCAAGTTTGAATAATAGATGAACCAATTCTAATCTGAAAGGATAACTGCTGGAAGTCCTGATCTGAGAACATACAGCTTTAACATCAATATCTTTTTCCAACAAAGCTTTTAGAAGTTGCATCATTTCTTTTGCATTCTCAGCACCAAAACTGTTAACTAAATAATCCTTAACAAAAAGAACTTCGGATTTTTTCGTAATCCTGTCTGCTTTAATAACGACTGCAAATAATATCACCAAAGAGTAAGTAAATTCTGATCTTAATTTCTGATCGCTACTGTATATTCTCTTATTACCTTCCGGTTTGTCAGCTGATAAAAAACTTCCTAACATTCCTCCTAATAAAGCTGCAATAGGACCACCAAGAAAAAAACCAACAGTTGCTCCCAATAATGTACCTTTAAAACTCATTTTGAATTCTCTTTATGTTATTCATATTACCTATAAAGATAATATTTTAATTGACATTTGTCAATTATCAATATCGCCACCTACAAGGGACTAAAGTCACCTTGTTCCAAACATCACTCATTAAATCCAGTTCTTCGGACAAGGGGTTTCAACCCCTTGCAAAGTGTGTATTATAACAAATTTACGTTTTTATATTTTCATCTTCTCATTATAGCTGTAGTAAGAGTCCTCTCCTATAATAACATGATCCGTCATAGGTATATTCATTACATTTCCAGCTTCCTTAAGCATTTTTGTAATCTTATCGTCATTTTTTGAAGGTTCGGGATCTCCACTGGGATGATTATGAACTACGATCAAGCTACTTGCAGAGAATTCCACCGCAGCCTTAAACACTTCTCTTGGATGAACTAGTGCTCCTGAAAGATGACCTATACTGATAGTTTCATCATGAATCACATAATTTTTTGTATTAAGATATAAACCTCTGAAATGCTCTTTGACCAGCGTTGACATCTCTTTTGTGTATTCAAAAACATCCTCAGGTCCCCGAATAAGCTTTCTTGAACCTGTATTTGAACTGTAAAATCTTCTACCTAGTTCGAATGCAGCGATCAGTTTACAGGAATTTACTTCTCCGATCTTTAAATTTTCATTTAGTTTCTTTGGATCTGTCTCTTTTAACAGTGTTTTTGATCCGTAATCATTTATGATCCTCTCTGAAATTGTAAAAACATTTTCATATCTGTTTCCCTTTCCTATAAGAACAGCAACTAATTCCGAAAGTTTCATCTCATTAACCTGACCATCGATCATTTTTTCTCTCGGCATCTTTTGAATACCGAATTTTTCTTCATTGTACTCTGCTTTCATTTTTTTTCTCACGTAACTTAATAGATAACGTTACAATATAATATTACCAAAGTGTCATATAGTGACCTTTTGCTCTTTTTCATAAAAAAAAAGTGCTTCCAAATTGGAAGCACTTAGATATTCATATTTAGAATAAATTTATCTCGGTTGAGATTTTGTAATATCTTTGATCTTATTAACGTTATCCAACATTACGCTTATACTCTTAAAATTTTCCAGCTCTTCATCGCTGTAATCACCATAACTGATAATAATTATCAGATCACCGGGCTGAGTTAATCGTGCAATAGCCCCATTCATACAAATAGTACCACTTCCTCTTTCACCCTCTATAGTATAAGTTTCTGCCCTACTTCCGTTATTGATATTCACGATCTGAACTTGCTCTCCAATCAAAATATCAGCCGCTTCCAGAAGATCCATATCAATTGTGATACTACCTTCATAATTTAGATTAGCATCCGTTACAGTTGCTCTGTGGATCTTTGATTTTTTCATTCTGCGAAACATTTTCTTACCTTCATTTTTCTAATTTAGACACTCTCCTTAAGAGAATCCCAAAGATAGTGAAAAAAATTCAACTTGTCAATGATGACATTAGCTATAAAGTTTCACCCAAAACAATATATAATGTAAAAATTATCTTACCAGATCAAGAAGATCTCAAGCGATTACTTACTTAATAAGATCTAAAAGATCTACTGAGAATCCATCCTCTTTTGAAGTATTACCTTCAAACCAAACACAGATTGGATCACCATCATTTAAACCTTTATCTTTCCAAGCTGCATCTATTAAAGTAAATGGCATTTTTTTCTCTTTACCAATAATTGTTTTTATTGTCATATCAGGACCACCTGATCTCAATCTTACAACACTTCCCACTTTGTAATTTGCCATTTCTTTACTCCATTTAATTTTTTGTTCAATACTATAAATATAATAAGCTTAGGAACTATAACGCAACACTAAAATTATTCCAGTATTGTCTTAATTAGATCACCTTTTTTTAACTTTTCGTTTGAATAAAAACTTATTTGCAAGTAATTATCTGTAATACCGGAATAGGTAAATCCTTTGTCGTTCTTTTTTATCTTTTCAACAATAATTTCTTTTTCTTTTCCAAGATTTTTTTTATGAAATTGAATAAACTTATCTTCAGATATTTTTCGAAGTTCTTTACTTCTTTTTTCGATCTCCTTTTTTTCAACTTTAGGAAGAAGATTTTTTGATGCTGCATAAGGTCGGTCAGAATATGAGAAAACATGTGCTGTGTCTATCAATGAATTCAGCAAATAATCTTTGGAGATCTCGAAATCTGCCTCTGATTCGGTCGGAAAACCAACAATAATATCTGTAGCAATGAGAACATCTCTCTTTTCTTTTAATCTTTCGATCAATTTGCTATATGAACTTAAAGTATATTTTCTATTCATCTTCTTAAGGATAACATCTGAAGCTGATTGCAATGGAATATGAAAATGTGGACAAACCCTGTCTTCTCTGATAAGCAGATCTATCAATTCATCATCAAAACACCAAGGTTCTACTGAACTTATCCTTAATCTGAATCCTTCAACCGTCAGTACCTCTTTTATGATATCTTTCAGCAGATACACTGCCCCTGCTTCCTCAGAATTATAACTTCCAAGGTCTATACCGGAGAGTATTATCTCTTTGTAGCCATTTTTAACAAGATCTTTGATATCTTTCATTATTGATGAAGGCGATTTACTTCTGGATATTCCTCTTGCTTTTGAGATCGTGCAATATGTACAATAATTATCACAACCATCCTGGATCTTCAGAAATGCTCTTGTGTGATTTGAATAATGCACTAAATGATAATCCTCAAACTCAACTTCTAAATTATCTGATATCTGAATATATTTTGATTCACTTTTATGATCTTCTATAATTTTGTCTATTTGGTATTTATTATCAACGCCTAGAATTATGTCAGCAACATTCTGATCTTTCAATTTTTCAGATCCCAGCTGAGAATAACACCCCATCACAACTCTGATAGCATCAGGGTTAGAAATTGATATTTTTTTTAGGAATTTATATAATTTATTATCTGCATTTGATGTTACCGTACAACTATTTACAATCACTACACTTGCAAGATCAGCTTTCCTTACTATCTCATATCCAGATCTTATAAGAATATCTTTGATCACTTCAGATTCATAAATATTCAATTTACAGCCTAAAGTATATATGTATGCAGTTTTTTTCATATGTGTAAATTTACACTAAAATAAAAAAAGGTGGAAATTAATTTCCACCTTTTTAATTATAACTTCGAAAGAAAGATTATTTTTCTTCTTCTTTAACTTCTTCCTGTGCTTCTACGACTACTTCTTCTTCATTAGTCTCTTCATCTTTCTTTGTAGCTTTTTTAGTAGTTTTCTTAGCTGGTTTCTTTTCTTCTTCAACCTTCTCTTCAACCTTCTCTTCAACTACTTCTTCAGTAGATTCTTCTTCTTTTTCTGCGGGAGCTTCTTCATCTTTCTTAGCAACTTTTTTAGTAGCTTTCTTTACAGGTTTCTTTTCTTCTGCTACTTCTTCTTCAACCTTTTCGTCAACGGGATCTGCTTCAGGGATCTGAACTTTACCATCTGCATCAACGATCAGTTTGTCTGGATCAACTCTTGGAGCTACTTCAAAAGTTGGGCTCTTAAGAACAACTTTTCTAACTTCTTTATTGAAAGTTTCAACGACAAGATCGATCTCATCTCCTTCATTACAAGTTGCATAGTTATCTGCTAAAGACTTAGGAACAAATCCTTCAACAACAGGATTGCTTAGTTCAACAATAATACCTTTATCAATCTTTCTGATAACTTTACATTTAGCTTCATATCCTTCCACTAGGATCTTTTCAAATTCTAACCAAGGATCTTCTTCAAGTTGTTTATAACCTAAAGCAATTCTTCTTTCATCTTTATTGATATCAAGAACAATTACTTCTATCTCTTGACCTTTTCTCACAACATCTTTAGGATGTCTGATCTTCTTAGTCCAAGACAGGTCACTTATATGGATCAAACCGTCAATACCATCTTCAAGTTCAGTGAAAGCACCAAATTGAGTTAGACTTCTAACAACACCGGTGTGCTTAGAACCAACAGGATATTTGTTTTCGATGATCTCCCAAGGGTCAGCTTCAAGTTGCTTAAGACCTAGAGATATTTTCTTTTCTTCTTTTTTGATATTTAAAACCACTGCATCAATTACATCACCTAAGTGAAGGTAAACTGATGGGTGTTTAACATGTTGTACCCAGCTCATTTCTGAAATATGGATAAGACCTTCGATACCTTTTTCGATCTCAACAAATGCACCGTAGTCAGTAATGCTTACTACTTTACCTTGTACTGTACTTCCTTCAGGATATTTTTCTTCAATTCCTTCCCAAGGGTGTGGAGTAAGTTGCTTTAAACCAGCTGAAACTCTGGTCTTGTCATAATCAATATCCAAGATCTGGATGTTGATTTTTTCATCTAATTTACAGATCTCACTTGGGTGATTTACTCTACCCCAGGACAGGTCAGTAATGTAAATAAGTCCATCAAGACCATTTATATCAACAAATACACCGAAATCGGTAATATTCTTAACAATTGCTTCTTTTACATCGCCAACTTGAATTTCTTTAAGAGTTGCTTCTCTTCTTTCATTAAGGTCCTTTTGAAGGATGATCTTTCTTGAAAGAACAACATTCTTTCTTTGTTCATTAAGTTTAACGATCTTGAATTCCATGGTTTCACCGATCAATGCATCAAAATCCCTTACAGGATATACATCAATTTGTGATCCCGGTAAGAATGCATCAATACTCATCAAGTCAACTACGATACCGCCTTTAACTCTTCTAAGACATTTACCCTGAACAATAGTTTGCTCTTCGTGAATAATTCTAACTTCTTCCCAGATTTTAAGGAAATCAGCTTTTCTTTTCGAAAGTATCAGTTCACCTCTTCTACCTTCAACCGCTTCAAGGAAAACACTTATCATGTCTCCTCTTTTAATAGCATTCAGATCATCAAATTCATCTAGATCTATCATGCCTTCACTCTTGAATCCAATATCAACTGCTACGCCTACTTGGTTGATGTTTACGATCTTACCTTCAATGATCTCACCTTCTTTGATGTCAATCATTGATGTAGCTAGTAAGGATTCCATTTCCTCGATCTCATCTTTTGTGTACTCTTCTTCGTACAGTTCGGTTATGTCGTCTACCCAAATTTCTTCTGGTTCAACAACGGGTTGGTTTTTTGTTTCTTCAGTCATTATAAAAATACCTCCTGATTTTGAACGGTCTACCGACACTGCCGGAATCATCGCCGTTTTTGGAATTCAGAATATATTATTAATACCCTATAATGTCAAGACATGAATTGATTATTTTGAATGTATTTTATGATTTAGAAGGATTTACATATAGTTTTAGTTAGAATTCATCAGCTATACATTTGCTTTCTTAAATTTTATTTCGTATTTTCTACATCGATTGAGGGTACAAATCAGATTGGAGCAGGTATTAAGAATTTCATCATCACTCATCATCATAACCTAGTGGCTGCAATAGCTTTGATAGCATTCTCCGTAGTAGTTTTATGCTCTTTTGACTCAGGTCAGGCAATGGTCCAGAATCCGCTTGATCTAAAAGCTGAAGCTATTCCTGACAGTTTACTTGAAAAAACATCAAATATAAACAACTATAGCCTATCTGGAAGTATCTTGCCAAATGAAGGTTTTACAAATTCTTTAATTGCAGTTGAAGGAATTAATATCGGACACGCGATCGAACTATCCAATGCCTTAAGATTCCATGTGGATTTTAGATTTTTGAAGGCCGGAGAAAAGTTCAAGGTAGTATTTGATTCCAGTAGAACAAATATCGTTGAATTTGAATTTATGCCTGACGTTGTTACGACTCATAAATTAATCAAAGATTCGGTCGGAAATTACAATTATGAAAAAATATCCCTTCCCGTAGAAACACAGTTCAGATTTATAACAGGTAAAATAGAAACCACATTAAACCAAGCTCTCTTGGACAGTGATATACCACGTTCCACTAGTCAAGTTGTCAATGGGATCTTAGAATGTGTCGTAAATTTTAGATCAGATGCAAGAGTTGGAGATCAGTTTACTGTCTACATGGAAGAATATTACTACAGAGGTCATAAGCTTTCCGGGGGAAAGATCCATTATGTATCATATTCTGGAAAGAGAAGTGGTTTTCATGAAGCATTTAGATTTGATGATGTAGATCCTCTTTCTGCATACAATGCACACTATACTAAGGAAGGAAAAGCACTTATTCATTCTGCACTGAGATTGCCGGTAGATAAAATACATGTTACAAGCCCGTTCGGCAACAGAAGGCACCCTGTAACAGGTAGAAGGTCATTCCATTCCGGAGTTGATTATAGAGGTCATAGAGGTGATCAGGTTTATGCTGTTGCAAAAGGTAAAGTGGTCTACTCTGGCTATGATAGATTGAACGGTAACAAGGTTGTTATAAAACATTCTGACGGAACAAAAACCTATTATTTACATTTGGACAAAAGACTTGTAAAAAAAGGTAATACTGTCGTTGCTAGACAGCAGATAGCTAAACTTGGAAGAACCGGTAGGGTAACAGGACCACACCTTCATTTTGGTATAAAAAGTAGTAAAGGCAAATGGGTAAATCCTTTGCTTAAGAGAATGATCGCAACTCCTAAACTGAAAGCTGAAAAATATGCCCGTTTTTTAACTCAGGTAGAAGAGACAGCAAAACAAGTTAATGAATACAGAGAAAAAAATAAGATATTTACTTTGAGTAATTTATAAAAAATGACCCTGAAAAAAATTCAGGGTGACGGTTTGTTTTAGTAGTGGTTAATCGTACTTGGAACGCATTCCTGCGTTCCCTACTCACTCACCACTTATCACTAATCACTATCTTTTTAAATATCCTACAACAGCTTCAGCAACCTTCTTACCAGCTCCTTTATCACCTATTGAATTTGACACTTTTTCCAATTCTTTGATAGTATCGTTATAATAATCTTCATCATTCAAATATTTCAGAACTTCCAATTTTATATTTTCTACTGTGAAATCACCCTGCATCAACTCGGGAATGATCATTTTGTTTGCAATAATATTTGGCAAAGAAATATATTCAGTCTTGATAATTCTTTTCGCAATGAAATAGGAAAATGAATTTAGCTTGTAAAAAATAATAGAAGGAGTCTTCATTAAAGCTGTTTGCATAGATGATGTGCCACTTTTGCATAAAACAATATCGGAATATTTTATCAATTCCCATTGATACACTGAATCCACTATATCTATTTTTTCCTCTTTGAAGATACTCAAGTATGCTTCAAATGTAATATTTTCACTTTTGCAGATAAAGAAAGCCAGGTCGTTTCGTTCTTTTTTCAAAGCTCTGACTGTATTAAGTATCACATCAATATGCTTTGATATTTCCTGCTTTCTACTCCCGGGGAAAATTGAAATCATCTTTTTATCTTCACTGATCTTCAACAATTTAAAAAACTCATCTCTCTCATACCTGATCTTAACAGTATCAAGTAGTGGATGTCCGACATATCTGCAGTCAATGTGGTAATCTTTATAGATCTCTTTTTCGAAAGGTAGTATGCAACATAAACAATCATAATTTGTAACGATATCAGTTATTCTATTAGCTCTTGAAGCCCATATTTGAGGACTAACATACTTAATGATTTTAGATTTAATATTATGCTTTTTTAATTTCTTCGCCAGTTTAATATGAAACTCTGAGAAATCAATTAAAAGGACAACTTTGGGCTTATCCTTGAGAATACTTTTTACCATTGTATTCAATACTTTTCTGATAAAAAATAAATGTCTGAATATCTCAAAAAATCCCATGAATCCAAACTCTTCAGTACGAAAAACCGGATCTAAACCTTGTACCATCATATTTGAACCACCGATACCCTTTATCTTCAAATATGGATCAGTTACCAATAATTCTTTTATAACTTCACTTCCCAGTAAGTCACCTGAGGCTTCTCCAGCAGATATGTATATTAATTTATCATCCATTATATTTCAATAAACTCCAATGGTAGAGCTTGATGAGCAACATGCACATTAATATCTAAATTATTTTCACCAACAGTGCAAAGCATAGTTTCCAAAGCCAGCATCGGATCATTATTTTCTTCACTGAGATGAGCTAGAATAACATTTTTTAGATTACTTCTTTCAGTTGATAATAGTAGATTGCTTGCATCAGCATTTGACAGATGTCCTTTGATACCCGATATCCTCTGCTTTAAGTACCAAGGATATGGACCTTCTTTCAACATCATAGGATCATGGTTTGATTCCAATAAGAAAAGATCGCAATCTTTAGTCCTTTCTTTTACCAAAGCAGTAGCTTTTCCGAGATCAGTTAAGTGAGAAATTTTCTTTCCGTCAGCTTGAATATTATAAGAATAATTCGCTGTTCCATCATGGGAAACAGGTATCGGAGTGATCAAAAATCCTCCTAATTCAAATTCACTTGTAATGAATTTTATCTCACAATTGGTAAAAAGGTCTGCTTTTACCTTATAATTATCTTCATGTATATAAACAGGAATCTTCAATTTTCTAGCAAGTATTCCTACACCTTTTATATGGTCTGAATGATCATGAGTAACCACAATTCCGTTAAGGTTCTTATAATCAGCACCGATATAATCAATTCTGCTCAATAATCTTTTTGCAGATAATCCTGCATCTATTAAAATTGCCTGGTTATTTGATTCGATAAAGGAAGAATTCCCCTTACTTCCACTTGATAGTACCGCTATTCTCAATTTATTTCCTCAACCTGAATTCACCACCGGTATAATCAAAAATATACTGAGTGCCGTATTCATAATATATCCAAACTTCATAAGGTCTGGAGTTTCTATTAAAACTGTAACTTTGTACTTCATCGGGATCACCCATTATGCAGAGAACTTTCCCCATATCTGTTTTCCAACCCTGTTTTTTTGGTACAGAAAAATTTATGTTCGAATATGATATCCTGCGATAATATTCTTCCATAAGAGAATTTTTCTTCAAACTAAGAGTTGTTTCCAATTTATTCCAATATTCTTGGAACCATTCTTTCTTTTGCTCTTCTTCATAGTTAAATACCGGCTTTAATGAGTCATATTCCATTAAGTAAAGCATCTGCTCAACTGCTAAAGAAATATCCGAAATATTCAAAGACAGATCTTTCCATCTTAAATAAAATGTACTTTCTCTTTCAATTGTATTTTCAGGAAAATTAACTTTCAACTCTATCTTATAATTTCCGATATTGAATTTTTCCAATGGAATTTTCAAAACTTGATAATGTAGGTTTTCTCTTAGGATATCTTTGAAAGTATCATTATAAATTATCGTACCCTTTCTATCAATTATCTTATATTCTATATTATACGACAAATTAATCGCTTCAAGAGAGTATATTTCGAAAAGTGCTCCCGTGAAAAGGTTTTTCTTGTCTATGATATTGTTGATATTCGGAGTATGATCTTTCAAAAAGTTCTCGTCATCATTCCAACTTACCATTTGAAGGTCTGAAACTGCTAGATTTCCTTTCATTGAAAATTCAACTTCTTTTTTTACTTTAAATTGCTTTTTACTATTTTGATCCTTTATAAGTATCACGACAGAATAAGAACCGTCCGGGATCGAAAAAACGTAATTGTGTTTCTTGTTTGACTTATTTTGTTGAGTTTCTGAGTAGTTTTCAGTCGCGTAAACAACTTTTTCAGAATTTTGAGATAAAGGGATTTCATCTGTTTTTCCTCTTTCGAAAACGGCTACGGATATTACATAGGTTGAAATATATTCTTTACCTTTCTTTAAAAAGTGAAGCCTTTCATTCGTGATCTCAGTCTGAATATTCAGGTCAAAAAAGCCTTCTTTTTTATTAAATAACCTCACTACATTATACCTGAATACCGGTAGACCTGTAGAAAAGGTTTCATCAAACATCAATGTCTTCTCAGGTTGAGAAAATAGTGGAGAAGATAGTACCAGTAAAAAAAATAATATGTTCGTTAGAAATAACTTATTAATCAATAAGTTTGTCTTTATATATTTTAACAATTTCTTCTGCCTTTTCTTTAGTCTTTGCCTCAGCGAATATCCTTACTATCGGTTCTGTGTTTGATCTTCTTAATTGAACCCAATAATCTTCATGATCGATCTTAATTCCGTCAATATCATTAATGTTTGCAGGATCTTCATCTTGAAGAATAATCCTCATTCTTTCATCAAAATCAATATTTTCTACTGAAACTTTATCTTTTACAATTATATACTGCGGTAGATCATTAAATAAATTCGTTACAAAATCATTCTTTTCGTATAAATACTGCAAGATCAATCCCGCACCCACCAGTGCATCCCTTCCCGGATGAATTTCAGGTAGAATAACACCTCCGTTACCTTCTCCACCGATCTTACAATCTCTTTGCAGCATTTCAGTTGAAACATTTATCTCTCCAACCTTTGTTCTGAAAGTTTTTTTATAATTTTTCGTAGCAATATCTTCCACTACTCTGGAAGTTGATACATTAATTACAATATCTGTGTTTATCTTATCCAGTAAAAGGTCAGCCACCATAGCAAGAGTATATTCCTCGCCTAAAGGAATTCCAGCATCTGATATTAGAGCTAATCTGTCAGAATCGGGATCAACTACCATACCGATATCATAATTCCCATCTTTGATGAAGTCACAAATTTCTGTAAGATTCTCTGGCAACGGTTCTGCTCCATGTGGAAATATTCCATTAGGAGTACAATTTATCTTTGCTACACTACATCCTAGATCGATCAAAAGATCTGCAAGGATAACACTTCCTGCTCCATTAACACAGTCGATAGCCACTTTAAAATTCTTTTTTCTAATATCTGATTTATTTATATACGGTATATCAAGGACCTGCTGAATATGATATTTCCGTGCATCTTCAATAATTAATTCTGTTGTACCTATCTCCTCAAAACCTACATACTTAGGATCGTCCTGGTTTAAAAAAGTATTTAACTTAGCCCCTTGCTCTTCATTAAGGAATAAAGTGTCGTGATTCATAAATTTTAATGCATTCCATTCTGAAGGATTATGACTTGCTGTTATTGCTATACCACCTGCAGCTTCATAAAGTTTTATACCCATCGCTACAGTCGGAGTCGTGGCAATATCTATATCAATAACATCTCTGCCACACATATTAAGGACAGAACAAACTATATCCGATATAACTTTCCCCGATGGTCTCGTATCTCTTCCTACAATTATTTTTCCCGGTTTACAAAATTTTGAAAAAGCTGAAATATATTTAACTATAACATCAGGTGTGAATGATTCTCCTACAATACCTCTTACTCCGGCAACACTTGCCATCAATTTAGACATTTTTTAGCCTCGAATAATTAATGATTCTGTAGAAAAATATATGCAAACGGGTCGCGAATGTCAAGATAATAGGGAGAATGGTTTTTCGTCGAATAGTAATATTTTTCACATTTATAAAATATCTCTATAAAATGTAAGTTTTATACGTCATTTTCTTTTTTAAAGACTCCGTATTTTGTAGCTAACAAAATGCAAATGCGGAATTTAAGTATCACAAAACGATGCCCCCTATTTTCTTGTTTTTTATTTGTTTAAATTTGAAATTGGTGAAAAATGTAAGTTTAAATATAGGTAGGAGAAACTTTTATGTACGATCAATTGAGTGATGAAGAATATCCGATAGAATTAAATAAGTTGTTGAAAAAGCATTTAAACAAAGAAAAGCATAATGTTAAAAACATACTTAAAAATTATTTCAACAAGAGCTATTCTAGCATCAAAAGGAGATATCAAATATGTTGTTGGAAAACGATCTGTGCAATGTATGAAGAGTTCAGATTGGAATTTGCGTTAGAAAGTTTGAAAGAAAATTATTGTATGGTTGTTATGAGAGAACTTGGATTTAGAGATGAATCAAACTTTGCGAAGTGGTTCAGAAGGCATAAAGATATGAACCCATCAGAATATAAGAGAATGCATGAGTAAAAATACCAGTATTGTCTGAAAGTACTGGTAGAATGTACTGGTAAATATTACTGGTGGTTTTTGTTGATTTCTGATTTGGGAGCATTATCTTTTAATAAATTGCAATTTAGGTAAGATCTGGACGCAGATTGAAAAAAGAAGTTAAAACAAAAAAAAGGAGAAAACATGAAAAAGGTACTTAAACTGAACAAGGTCATAGGGCAGGAATTGACAAAAGCAGAAATCAAAAATTTAAAAGGTGGAATTGGAGCAAATGTAGGAATTGAAAATACTATTGATTGTCCAACCGGTTGTGGACTCGAAGACGAAGCATTTAGTGGTGGTACGATGTCAAAAGCAGTAGCCCAATAAAACTTTAAGATGTGTATTTCTCATATGTTATTCAGATGAATTTAATTATAGTTCTATAACTGAGATTTATGGGTTTTGGCTGAAAGGGATAATTTACTCCCTTTCAGGATATTTAAGTAAATAAAAATGAAAGAGAGAAAAATGATTATAAATGCCAATGGGAACAATTATTTTGTTGAGATAAATAATAGAGAAATGTTTTACTTACATCCGATAATTGCCTATTTGTTAACAAATAATAAATCATCAGATAATATTAAGGAAGAGTATTTATTCGATAAATCAAGATGGGAAATACCTTATTTAAAAAATATTCATCCTGATGAGCTGAGATATTACTTTTCAAAATATGTCTATTTGAAAAAGATGAAAATATTAGAATTGTCACCCTTAAAACGACCGGATTTTAACGCAAATATTACAAGAGAGATCATTGACCATAAATTGGCGAACCAAAATCGTATTACTTTTGAGATTACAGAGAATTGTAATTTGCGTTGCGAGTATTGCGGTTATGGTGAAATGTATAACTCGGAATCTCATTACAAAAAGAATGTTTTATCTTTGCAAAAAGTGAAAACATTTTTAAATTTCCTGCACAAGGCAAGATTAGCAAAAAATATTACAAAAGCTATAATGATCATGTTTTATGGCGGAGAACCGTTGATGAAGTTGAATCTCATTAAAAAAATTGTGAATTTCTCTAATGAATTATTTGGTGAGGAGAATATCGACTTTGGTTTAACAACTAACGGAATGCTTCTTAATGAAGGTAATATTGACTATCTCGTTAAAAATAATTTTCGAATTAATCTTAGTTTAGATGGTAATGCTGAAGAAAATTCATACAGAAAAGATGTAAAAGGAAGAAATTCTTATCCTGTTATTATAAGCAATTTTAATAATTTGAGAAAAAAATGTACTGATAAATATTTAAAGAAAAATGTAAAGATATATTCAGTAATGCATGATAAAAACTCCCGTAAATACTCAAATTTTATTTTTAAAGAATATAATATAATGCCTGAACTTTTACCATTGAGTAACTGTCGCGTTAAATCGTCTTATCAAGAAAAGTTTAAAAAGATGAACTTATATACCGATTCCTTTTTCAAAGACGATGGAATCCAGAATTACTTTAAGAATTATGAAGTTGAGGATCATTTAGCATTAATTAATAAAAAAATTCCTATCAAAAAGGTAAAAAGATTACCAACGGGCACATGCATACCTTTCAACAACAAGTTTTTTGTTACTGTTGATGGTAAGATATTAGTTTGCCAGCAAGGAATTAATGAAGATGTACCTGATTTTGGAATTATTGATGAAGATAATGTAAGAATATTCAATAAAGAAATTATCAAATATTATAAAGGGAAATTTCAACCATACGCAGATTTATGTAGCAAGTGCCATAACGTATTTTGTACAAAATGCCTTTTTACAGAACAAAACACACACAACTTAAAGAATATATTGTGTAAAGATTTTTTAGACGAAAAAGCACTGGTAAATAAATTGGAAAGTGAGTTTGCTAATAGCAGTGTTCATGATACTAAATCCGATGAACAATTATCTTTAACACTTCAGAAGTACATTTATATTGAAAGCTATGTTTATATTAAAGTATTGGAAGATAAATGCCTTATTTTTAATATGCTAGATGGTAGTTATTACTTTACAAATGATGTTGAAATCGTCAGTATGTTTTCAAATTTGCTTCAGAACAAGAACTTCTTAAATGTTGAAGATGCTAAACTTGCTCCTGAAAAGCTTAATAAGGTTGTTTTGTACCTGAAGAAAAACTACTTGGGCGATGTAATTGCAACTGATGATACTCACATTCCTTTTTATCTTCCCAAAAGTCTTAAGATGATAAATAATCACCTAACATCTGATCCTATGCATAACTTGAACAGACTGGTTTTATATTTGGATGAAGATATCTTACCTCGGTATGTAAAAACTCAAGATTTCATAAAAAACAAACAGCTATCTTTGAATGATGTTACTCTTCTAGTTAATAAATTTAAAAATAGCACGTTATCTGCGATCGAGTTGTATTCTTCTTTTGTAGATAATAATGATGTTGCAAACATTGTAGTTTTCTTAAGCGATTTTAATACTGACATTCGTATTGGTCTTAATACAACTATAGACAACTTTGAAAAAGCGATCGATATCAAAGACAATAACAAAAATCTAAATATAAGTTATCATGTATTCTCAGACCATCTAAAAGAGAAATACTTTACAAATATTAATACAAGTAGCGATATTGAAATCGTTTTTTTAATAGAATCAGATAGCCAGTTATTATACGCACAGGAATTAATTGAGAAGTATAATGTTATCAATCATAGGATTAAACCTATTTACAATAATTCGAATATTGATTTTTTTGAAAGCAGTGTATATCTTGATCCTGAAGACTTTGCCGATAACGAAATAAAGCGAAAAGAGATTTATGCTAATCAAATCATAAATCGTAATTATTTTGGAAATTTATATGTTTTTGCTGATGGATCTGTAAAAACTACAATATTAGATAACAAAATTATTGGAAGAATTGATCAAGATTTTGTATCTATATTAAGGAGTGCATGTCAAGAAACAAGTAACTGGTTTTTGACAAGAAATAAAGTCGAGCCGTGTCGGAATTGCTGTTTTAATGAATTATGTCCACCAATATCAGATTATGAACTGCAAATAGGAAAATATAACCTATGTAACATTAATTTATAAAAAGTGAGGAAGGTAAATGAAAAAAATAAGCTTAATAACAATCGCTATTTGCATTCTGGTTCTGATCAGTTGCGGTAAAGAAAAGAACTACACTATTGAAGTTAAAGACGGTGTAGAGATCATCAAAAATAAAAACATAGAATCATCACCAGACTTGCAGCTAAATCTAAAAATAATCAGTGAAATATCTCTTGATAAATTGGTACTTCCTGACAGTATCCCGACTATCGAATCTTTTTATATGACTGCTTTGGATTTTGACAGCAATATCTACATATCTGATTTTAGAAGAAGTGTTGTTTATAAGGTGGATAAAAATGGCAATTATGTTGCTAACTTCAACCGTAAAGGACAAGGACCGGGCGAAAGTCTCGCAATCAACGATATAATAATTATTAGGGACTCTGTATATGTTTTCGGAGAATCAGGCAAAACAATGATCTATACTAGATCGGGTGATTTTATCAGACAGTTTAGACTATTTGATGGTAAGTACTCAAATTTGCAGATAATGAATTCTGAGAGCAAGATAGTTTGTAATTCCCGAAACATCGTACCTGATTATAAGAATAAAAAAGCTCTTATAAAACTGGGAGTGTATTTGCTTGATTCAAATAATTTGGAAAATAGTTCAAAAATACTGGAAATTAGTACTACAACAGATCTGAACAATTACAGATATCGAATGAGTGATGATCAACGTAAATTCTGTTTGTACAACGGTCAAGTATATGTTGAAGATTTAAGCTTCAGTTACTATGCTGTTGATGTTTATGATCTGAACGGCAATAAAATCAGAAGGATCGAAAAACAAACCAGAAGGATTGCTTGTTCGGATGAACTCAAAAAGAAAGTACATGAAATTGATCTTGGTAATACCATGGTGAAATTTGTTGCTGATTATATGAAACAGATTCTTAATATGTATGTTGATAAAAATGGTTATCTGTGGATTAAACCTGCTGTGGAAGGATTAGAATTTGACCATCAATTTTTTGATATATTCAATTCAGATGGCGTTTTTATGAAAAGGATCAAATTACCATTATCGGACAGTTTTGGCTTGCTCGTTTTCGATAAAAACAAATTGATAGCTGTCGATCGGGATAATTGTATAGTGAAAGTATTTGATTATGAGTTCCTTTAATTAACGTTAACTTATTACAATGATAAATAAAATAAGTAAAACAATTAATGTTCGTTTTCCCTTTTTTAAAACAACTTGATTCTATGGACTGTGGAGCAACATGTCTTAGGATCATAGCTAAATATTATAAGAAAAATTATTCTTTAGAATATCTTAGAGAAAAAGCCTTCACAACTCGTGAAGGAGTCTCTTTATTAAGTATCAGCAACGCAGCTGAATCTATAGGTTTCAGAACTCGTGGTGTCAAGCTTAGTTACGATTCCTTAAAGCAAATTTCTCAACTTCCTTGCATAGTTCATTGGAGTCAAAATCACTTTGTTGTAGTTTATAAAGTGAATGATAAATTTGTTTGGGTTTCAGATCCGGCAAATGGTTTATTGAAATATACTAAAGAAGAATTTTTTAAATATTGGGCTACAGATCAAGAAGACGGAATTTCTATTGGAGTAGCCTTATTGTTAGAACCGTCTCCTGATTTTTACAGTATCGAAGATGAATCAAAGAAAGTTGATAAAACAAGTTTCAAATTTCTTATTCATTATGTTAAGCCTTATAAAAAATTAATATTCCAACTTATCATCGGTATGGCAGTTGGCAGTTTTATTCTGCTTCTATTTCCATTTTTAGCACAAGCGATGGTCGATATTGGTATAGCTGAAAAAGATATAAATTTCGTTGTGATAATCCTTATTGCTCAACTATCATTATTTCTTGGAAGAGCAAGTATTGAATTTATTCGTAGCTGGATATTATTGCATTTGAGTACAAGGATCAGTATATCAATTATATCTGATTTCTTGATAAAATTGATGAAGCTTCCTCTTCGTTTTTTTGATGTGAAAATGACAGGAGATCTTCTACAAAGAATAAACGACCATCACAGGATAGAATCATTTCTTACAAATTCTACTTTAAGCATACTATTTTCTGCAGTTAATTTTATCATTTTCAGTATTGTAATGATAATCTATGATATTAAGATATTTACAGTTTTCTCATTAGGAAGTATCCTATACGTAACATGGATCAGAATATTCTTGAAAAAAAGAAAAGAACTTGATGTTAAAAAGTTCAAGGTAATGTCTGAGAATAATAGTAATTTGATCCAAATGATTACAGGTATGCAAGAGATTAAGCTAAATACTTGTGAAAAGCAAAAAAGATGGGAATGGGAGAATATACAAGCAAAGCTATTTAAACTAAATGTTAAAAGTCTTACTTTAGAGCAATATCAAAACTCAGGTGGAATGATAATTAATGAAGGGAAGAATATATTAATTTCATTCCTTTCTGCTTATGGAGTAATCAAAGGAGACATGACACTCGGAATGATGATTTCAGTACAGTACATAATTGGACAACTGAACAGCCCAATATCACAGCTGATATATTTCATGCATTCAATGCAAGATGCAAAGATAAGTTTAGAAAGACTTGGAGAAATACACAACAAAGAAGATGAAGAGAATATTAATGAAAACAAAATAATTGATATTGGTGAAAATAAAACTTTACAAGTAAACAATTTGTCATTCCAATATGATGGTCCCGAATCCGAATTTGTTCTTGATGATGTGAATCTTGAAATACCTGAAGGGAAAATTACTGCAATTGTCGGGTCAAGTGGTAGTGGTAAAACAACTTTGATTAAGCTGTTATTAGGATTTTACAAACCTCAACAAGGAAATATACTCGTTGGAGAAAATGATCTGAATAATATTAACAGTACTGAATGGAGAAAAAAATGTGGTGTTGTAATGCAGGAAGGTTTTATATTCTCAGATACCATTGCAAATAATATTTCAATTAGTGATGAAAAACCTGATAAAGATAAGATCCAACATGCAGTTCATGTTGCAAATATTGAAGAATTTATAGAAACCTTACCATTAGGATACAATACTAAGATTGGTATTGATGGGCATGGTCTAAGTCAGGGACAGAAGCAGAGAATGCTTATAGCAAGATCAGTATATAAAGATCCTGATTTTATTTATTTCGATGAAGCAACAAATGCTCTTGATGCGAATAATGAAAAAGTTATAATGGAAAATCTTGATCAATTCTTTAAAGGTAAGACTGTAGTTGTAGTCGCCCATCGATTAAGTACAGTAAAAAATGCCGATCAGATCGCAGTTCTAGAAAAAGGAAAGATAATTGAAAGAGGAACACATAACGATTTGACTGAACTCAGAGGTGAATATTTTAACTTAGTTAAAAATCAGTTGGAATTGGGTAATTAAAATGACTGAGAAAAGAAAAATAAACAACATTATAGATAGAAGTGAAAAGACTCAGGAAATACTGACTTATTCTCCCCATTGGCTTGTCAGATATGGAATAACCATAATTGCACTTTTTATACTGGTTTTAATAATTTTAAGCAGATATATTAATTATACAGATGGCAAAACAGTATTTGATATGATCTTTGAAAAGATATTTTAAAATTCTTTCTTTTTGCTAACCCCTAATCCCTTATAACTAACCTCTTTTTTAACTGTTGCCATACTATTGTGTTTTTACTATATTTATGGATTAATACAAATTTCCATAAAAAAGGAGACAGAATGGCTTTTAAAATAATTGTTCTTGCTAAACAAGTTCCTGACACAAGAAATGTTGGAAATGATGCAATGAAAGCTGACGGCACAGTGAACAGATCTGCTTTACCTGCTATTTTCAACCCTGATGATCTTAATGCACTTGAGCAAGCTCTTCAGATAAAAGAAAAGAATCCTGGTTCAGAGATAATAATTTTAACGATGGGACCTCCCAGAGCTGCAGATATTATTAGAGAAAGTCTTTATCGAAATGCGGACAAAGGTTATTTGATTACTGATAGAAGATTTGCTGGAGCGGATACACTAGCAACTTCTTATGTTATTTCAAAGGCTATAGAAAAAATTGCTCCTTATGATATTATCCTATCAGGAAGACAAGCTATTGACGGTGATACTGCTCAAGTTGGTCCACAGACAGCTGAAAAACTTAATATACCTCAGATAACTTATGCAGAAGAGATAACTTCTATCACTAAAGATAAAATTACCGTGAAAAGAAGACTTGAAAGAGGTGTTGAAGAAGTTGAATGTACCTTACCTGTTCTTCTAACAGTTCATGGTTCTGCAAAATCTTGTAGACCTAAGAATGTTAAATTATTCATGAAATATAAGCACGCAAAGACTCATACCGAACTTCAAACTTTAGATGATGATTATTTAGGTCAGGAGATAAAAAATAAAGCATTTTTAAATATTGAAGAGATCAGCCTTGATGACCTTGATTGTGATCTAGTAAAGATCGGACTGGCAGGTTCTCCTACAAAAGTAAAAACAATTCAGAATGTCGTTCATACAGCTAAGGATTCCATGAGACTTGAGGATAATGATAACGATATTAAAAATTTAATGGGTGAATTAATTAATAACCATACTTTGGGGTAGAATGTGAATAACGTATTAGTTTATTGCGAAATTGAAGAGCAAAAAGTTGCTGATGTAAGTATTGAACTTCTCTCTAAGGGAAGAAAACTTGCTGACGAACTTAAGTGCAAACTTGAAGCTGTTCTCATTGGAAACGACCTTAATACTTTTAATACTATGGTTAGTCCGTTTGGAGCAGACATAATTTATAAAGCTGAAGATAAAAGACTTTATCCTTATACTACTTTACCGCACACAGCAATTTTTGAAAATATTCTTGAAGAAAGCAAACCTCAGATAGTTCTTGTAGGTGCGACTTCGATCGGTAGAGATTTAGCCCCTAGGATTGCATCGACTTTAAAATGTGGTCTAACAGCAGATTGTACAGACCTTGTGATCGGTGAATACACAGATGCAAAGACTAAAACTGAATATAAAAACCTTTTATATCAGATAAGGCCGGCATTCGGTGGCAATATTGTGGCAACTATTGTAAATCCTGAGACTAAACCTCAGATGGCAACAGTTCGAGAAGGCGTAATGAAAAAAGAGATCGTTTCTGAAAATTACAAGAGCGAAATAATTGATATTGATGTTAAAAACATCTTAGATAAAGCAAACTTTGCAGTAAGGATCATTGAAAGACATATCGAACCTAGAAAAGTAAACCTTTCCGGTGCTCAAATAATCGTATGCGGTGGATTTGGCATTGGTTCGAAAGATGGTTTTAAACAGTTGAAGGATTTTGCGAAAACTATCGGTGCTGAAGTTGGAGCTTCCAGAGCTGCTGTGGACGCTGGTTTTGCTGATCATGCTAGACAAGTTGGTCAGACAGGAGTTACTGTACGACCTAAACTTTATATAGCAGTTGGAATTTCCGGAGCTATTCAGCATACCGCTGGGATGGAGGAATCATCTCAGATAATCTCGATCAATAATGATCCTGAAGCTCCTATAAATCAAATAGCTGATATTGCTATAACAGGTGATTGGAATTCAGTGATACCAAAAATGGCAAAATACTATAAAGAGCAATCTAAATAAAATGTGAGCACACTACAAGGAACAGTCTAAATAGGGGTATTTAATATGGCAAATTTTTATACAGATAATGAAGACATTAAATTTCATCTAAATAATCCAAAGATGAAAGCTATTGTTGATCTGAAAGAAAAAGATTATAAGATCACTGAAAATGAATATCACGATCATGATGGTTTAAATCCTGATGATCTTAAACCTTACAACTATGAAGATGCTATTGATAACTATAATGAGGTTTTGGCCATTGTTGGTGAGATATGTGGTGATATCATTGATCCAAATGCTGAAAGTGTAGATGAAGAAGGTCCTACTTTAGTGGATAATAGAGTTCATTATGCAAAAGGCACCGATGAGAATATGGAAGCCTTAAAACAGGCAAAACTTACCGGAATGACTTTACCTAGAAAATATGGGGGCCTTAATTTCCCTGCCACGGCATATAACATGGCTGTTGAGATGGTTTCAAGAGGTGATGCAAGTTTAATGAACCTTTTTGGACTTCAGGACATCGGTGAAACTGTTTACGAATTTGCGGATGATGATATTAAAAAGAATTTTCTTCATAGATTTGCTTCAGGAGAGGCTACAGGTGCAATGATCTTAACTGAACCTGATGCCGGATCAGACCTTCAGGCGGTAAATTTAAAAGCTCATTTCGATGAAGCTACCAATACTTGGAGATTAAACGGAGTTAAAAGATTTATCACTAATGGAAATGCTGACCTATCTTTAGTATTAGCAAGATCAGAAGAAGGAACAAAAGATGGCAGAGGTCTCTCAATGTTCTTGTATGATAGAGACGATACTGTTCAAATCAGAAGAATTGAAAATAAGATGGGAATTCACGGATCCCCGACTTGTGAAATGGTGTTCAAAGATTCTCCTGGTATCTTGATCGGTAAAAAGAAATTTGGTCTAATAAAATATGTTATGGCATTAATGAATGGTGCGAGACTTGGTATCGGTGCTCAATCTATCGGTATTTCTGAAGCAGCCTACAGAGAAGCTTTAAAATATGCAAAAGAAAGAGCTCAATTCGGTAAAACAATTGACCAATTCCCGGGTGTTTATGAAATGCTTACAGATATGAAAGTTAAGATAGCTGCATCAAGAACTTTAATGTACGAAACTTCCAGATTTGTCGATATGTACAAAATTTATGAAGACATTGAAGGTGAAAGAAAGCTCTCTATTGAAGAAAAACAGATAATGAAAAAATATAAACGTAGAGCTGATTTCTATACTCCTTTGTTAAAAGGCCTTACAAGTGAATATTGTAACTCAATTGCATATGATGCTATACAGGTACATGGCGGAACAGGATTTATGAAAGATTTCCCTGTTGAAAGACTTTATAGAGATGCCAGAATTACAACTATCTACGAAGGTACTACTCAACTTCAGGTTATTGCTGCGATCAGAGGTGTTACGAGTGGTCTTTTCACTGAAATGATGGAAGAATATGAAAGTGTTAAAATTGCTCCTGACTTAGAATATCTTGTGAAACATCTGAAAGAAATGAAAAATGAGTATGTTGAAGCTATTAAGATCGCTGAAGCTCCTGAGGATAGTGAATTCCTTGATTTCCATGCAAGAAGACTCGTTGAAATGACAGGCAATATCGTTATGGGACATCTACTTGTTCTTGATGCTAATAGGGACAATAAATTTAAATCTATAGCTGAATTATACATAAAGAAAGTTCAACCGGAGAATACTGAGAAATTCAACAAGATCAAAACGATTGATCGAGATGATCTCGGATTATATAAAGCGTTATCAGTATAATTTAAAACCTCGCATTTGCGGGGTTTTTTATTGTCTCATTAATAAATTGACTTTAATTTAATATTAATATATTTTTCAATACTGAAAATAATCAAAAGAAACAAGATAAATTGAAATATAGAATTGCAGCATATATCTCAGGTTCAGGAAGTAATTTAAAGGCAATATTGGACTACAGCCTTCAAAAGAAGATTAGTTCTGAAGTTGTAGCTGTAATTGCAAATAAAGAAGCAAAAGGATTAGAATATCCTGTATCACTAGGCATTGAAACGGCTATAATTCCAAGAAAAGAAATGCCAAGATCAGAATTTGTCAAAAAACAGGTAGAACTATTAAAAAAACATAATGTAGATCTCATCATCCTTGCAGGTTACATAAGAAAATTACCAAAAGAGATCACTGATAAGTTTAAAAATAGAATAATAAACATCCATCCTGCCTTATTACCGAAATTTGGAGGTAAGGGAATGTATGGAATGAACGTTCATAGAGCTGTTATAGAAGCAAAAGAGAAATATTCAGGGCCTACAATTCATTTTGTAGATGACATATATGATAACGGCGAAATCCTTTTACAGAAAAAAGTTGAGATCTTAGAGGAAGATACTCCTGAGACTCTGCAAAAGAAAGTATTGGAACTGGAACATATTGTGTATCCTGAAGCAATTAGGCTATTAGAAGAAAGGAGAGAAAATTGAATTTAGTACCCATTAAAAGAGCAATAATATCTGTCTCTGATAAAAAAAATATCGACAAATTTGCAAAATATATTGAAAGTAAGGGCATTGAAATCTTTTCTACAGGTGGAACTTACAAGCTTTTAAAGGAACATGGTGTAAAAGTAAAAGATATCACTGAATTGACAGGCTTTCCCGAGATGATGGACGGAAGGATCAAGACATTGAATCCAAAAGTTCACGGTGGGATCTTAGCAGTCAGAGAGAATGAAACTCATATGGATGAAGCAAAGCAAAACGGTGTGGAAATGATAGACCTCGTAGTCGTTAATCTGTATCCATTCGAAAAGACTATTTCAGACCCTGATGTTACCTTAGAAGATGCCATTGAAAATATTGACATTGGTGGTCCTACGATGCTTAGAAGCAGTGCTAAAAACTATAATTATGTGACCGTTATTACTGATCCTGCCGATTATGAAAAATTCATCGAGGAATATGATCAATATGGTGGAACTTCACTGGATTTCAGAGAGGAATTAGCATTAAAAGTTTTCAGCAGGACAGCAGAATATGATAGTATCATCTCTGAATACCTTGAAAATAGGTTGGCTAAGAAATCAAAGAAAAATTTATTCCTGGAAAAAGGAAAAGAACTTAGATACGGTGAAAATTCACATCAGAAAGGATTTTTATATACTGACAAACATTCTTTGGAAGGCACACTTGCAACTGCAAAACAATTAGTCGGCAAGGAAATGTCCTACAACAATTATATGGATGCTCAGGCAGCATTGGATACAGTTCTTGAATTTGAAGAACCTGCTGCTGTAGTTGTTAAGCATATGAACCCATGTGGTGTTGCAACAGGAAAGAATTCCAGAGAAGCAATTGAAGCTGCATGGTTTTCAGATCCAATCTCAGCTATGGGATCTGTGTTAGCTTTTAACACTGAATTCGATATGAAAACATTAAGATTCTTGAGAGGTAAAGAAGTTAAACATTTATCTTTCAGAGTAGAGAATAATAAACTTATCCCTGAGCAAATAAAGAGAAAATTCGTGGAAGTTATATTAGCTCCTTCTTTCTCTGAAGAAGCCTTGGAATATATCACTACGAATAAGAGCTTTCAAAGCGTTAGGGTACTTCAAATAGATATTAAAGCTTCGAAAAAAGCTAAAGATTTTCAGATCAAGAGAATTGACGGTGGATTTCTTTATCAAACTACCGACAATGAGTTAACTACAAGATTTGATTGTGTCACTAAGAAGAAATTTGACGAAAAAATTGAAAAACTTGCTGAATTTTCATATCAGTGCTGTAAGCACGTAAAATCAAACGCTATAGTTCTTTGCAGATTGACAGACAGCGGTGAATATACAATGTTGGGAATGGGTGCGGGACAACCAAACAGAATAGATTCTTTTAGAAAATTAGCTATAACTAAAGCAAAAGAAAATTTAGAATATGAATTTACATCTCAGAATATTAGTGGTACTTTCGAAGATTACTTCAAAAAAGTTATTTCAGAGCAAACTGTAATGGCAAGTGATGCTTTCTTCCCGTTTGATGACTCTGTCAGAACTGCTGCAGAATATGGAATTAAATATATAATTCAACCCGGTGGATCAATGAACGATGTCGATTCCATCAAGGCTTGCAACGAGCTTGATATGGGTATGATCTTTGCGGGAAACAGGCATTTTAGACATTAAAGAAATAGTTGGAAGTTGTAAGTTTAGAGTTGGAAGATAGTTTCCGATTCTTAGCTTTAAACTTCAAACTGTCAACTGTAAACTATAAACTAGGGATACAATATGGACTTCTTATCATTATTTAGCTTTTTCTCACACGATGTTGCTATCGATCTCGGTACGGCGAACACGCTTATCTACGTTAAAGGTAGAGGGATCGTAGTTGAAGAACCTTCTGTGGTAACATGGGACGAAAGATTAAAAAAGGTAGTTGCTATCGGCACTGAAGCAAGAAGTATGGAAGGTAAAACTCCTGGCAATATTAGGACTATCAGACCTATGAAAGATGGTGTTATTGATGATGATGAAGTTGCAGAAGAAATGATCAGACAATTTATAAAAAAGGTCAAAGTTGGTACTTTTAGTGGAAGGCCCAGAATGATAGTATGTGTTCCATCAGGAGTAACTAAATCTGAGAAAAGGATTATCCGTAGTGCTGCAGAAAATGCAGGAGCAAGAGAAGTATTTTTAATATCTGAGCCAATGGCCGCAGCTCTTGGAGTTGGACTTCCTGTCGATGAACCTGAAGGATCAATGGTAGTTGATATTGGTGGTGGTACAACTGAGATCGCAGTAATATCATTGAGTGGTATCGTATCTGAAAATTCAATCAGAATAGCCGGCAATAAAATGAATCAGGCTATCATTGAATTCATGAGATCGCACTATAAACTGCTTATTGGTGAAAGAACTGCTGAAAAGATCAAAATAAACATCGGTTCTGCATTTGAACTTGAAGAAGAACTTACATTTACTGCAAAAGGTCGAGACCTTATTGCAGGATTACCAAAAGAAACTATAGTAAATTCCACTGAGATCAGAAAAGTATTGGCACCTGTTATTAAATCTATTATTCAGGCTGTGAAAAGTGCTCTTGAAAAGACGCCTGGTGAATTATCATCCGACATAAGAGATAGAGGTATTGTACTTACCGGTGGAGGAGCTTTACTGAAAGGATTAGACAAAAAACTGCAAGAAGAGACCGATCTGCCTGTAGTTTTGGCAGACACACCGTTAACCTGTGTTGTAAGAGGTACTGGAAAAGTTTTAGAAGATATGAATAGATACTATAAAGTTCTTCTTACAGAATAGCATGAATAGTTACCTGAAAATAAAAGCTGTGAGAGAATGGGTCTATCTTGGAATAACAATCTTTGCTTCAGTTTTTCTGATATTATTCAACAATTCATCTTTTAATAATACTTTATCTGAAATTGGTTTGGATGCTTTCAGCATTTTAAGATATGATTATTTCTCTTTGAGGGAAAAAGCATCTCTTGAAAATGAAATAGTTCAGCTCAAACAAAAATTCGTAGAAATATCCCAAGATAAAAAACTCTACGAAGAATCCTTTGATGAAAATATAAGGCTAAGAAATTTACTTTCTATCGAATTACCTGAAAGTTTAAGCTATGTTTATGCAAAAGTTACAGGCGAGCCTGTTTCAAGTCTCCAAAATACATTATTGATCAATGCGGGAACTGAAAAAAATGTTAATGATGGAGAAATGGTCATATCGGAAACTGGGTTTGTGGGTGTAATAAATAATGCCGGTAAGCATCTATCAAAAGTCACACTGATCTCCGATCCCGGGTATAAGATACCTGTAATAACCGAATATGGTAAGATCCCGGGTATAATGAGATCTTTAGATAAAAAGAACGCAGAGATACATGAGATAACAAAATCACAGACTGTTGAAGTAGGTGAAAAAATATTCACATCGGATTTTAGCAAGCTATATCATCCAAACCTGTTGATCGGAGAAGTTATTTCAGTCTCAGATTCATCTGCTACAATAAATAAAAAAGTGATAATCAAATACTCAACTGATTTCCTTGAAGTTAAGGACGTATTTATAATTCACAAAAACCAAAGAATAAATGGATATTAAAACTTACATACAGAATGTCATGATAATAATTATATTGATAATTGTTCAAGTAAAATTTTCGCATTTATATTGCATGTTCGATATAAAACCCGATATTCTGCTTGTTTTTCTGATCAGACAAAGTATAAAACACCCAAGTCCAACCAGATCATTGATCAGAGGTTTTTTTACTGGTGTTATTGTTGACCTATTGATCGGAGATGTTATCGGGGTTTCTGCATTGATATATTCTGTTGCGGGATTTTTCACTTCATATTATAAAAGGAAAAAAGGTTATCTTGCTCAAACTAATAAATTTAAATTATACTCAATAATGTTTATAGCATCTTCTTTGATATTCTATTTGCTAACACTTTCGCATTTACCTATTTTGAAAAACGTCTTTTTAGTTGCTTTACCTAGTGCCATTTACGGAATATGCATCATTTGGATAATTCAAATATTTAAACCTATCAAATAAATTAGCCGGTAATGGATACAGACAGAATAAAAATATTGTATCAAATTACTATTTTAGTATTTTTGCTATTACTTATTCGTATAATCTACCTTCAATATTTTGATCCCTCTCTTAAAATACGTTCAATTTCAAATAAAGTTAGAGAAGAGATCATTGAACCATCAAGAGGTTTGATCCTTGACAGGAACGGTGTAGTACTAATTGAGAATCAGCACACATACAACCTTTATGTAATCCCTGAAAGATTTCTTCGAAGTGAATATTCTATTGATTTTATTACTGAAATACTTAAGGTAGATAAAGATTCGTTGGTATCTGTATTAAGTAATAATGATATAAAACAAGACAGGTTCTATCGTCTTCAAAGAAATATAGATTTCTCAATATTTTCCTTTATTTCAGAACAGGAAGATAAATTGAGAGGAGTTAACGTTAAAAATGAATGGACGCGAAACTTTGAGAAGATCACTTCACCTCATATTCTTGGGCACCTTGGTGAAGTTAGAGAAATAATTAAAAGTGATAGTAGTATTGCAATTGGTGATCTTAAAGGTAAGGAAGGTATCGAATATGTTTATGATGATATCCTCAGAGGTAAAAAGGGAACTAAAAAATTTATTCGGGATGTAAAGAATAATAAAGTCTCTGAATATGATAACGATAATTGGAAAGAAGCGGTAAAAGGTAAAGATGTATATCTTACAATAGATTTTAATTTACAATCTTATATTGAAAGTATTTTTGAAGGTCATTCTGGTACGATAATTGTGGAAGATTGCAATAATGGAGAGATCCTTGCAATGGTCAGTAAGCCTGATTTCCCCTTGGGTATATTCAGTAGAAAAATGTCTGTTAAAGAATGGAAAAAATGGTCAGAAGACCCTCTTAAACCACTTTATAACAAGGCAATATTAGGATTGTATCCTCCAGGTTCAGTTATAAAAATGGCTTCTGCTTTAGCTGCTTTGGAAAATAATGTTGTATCAACACAAACAACTATATATTGTCCCGGTGGTATGCAAATAGGCAGGAGATTCATGAAATGCTGGAAAGCTGGTGGGCATGGAAATGTAGATCTTCTTGCTGCTATCATGCATTCTTGTGATACTTATTTTTACAATATTGCTCATCACATTGATCTTGATGACTGGGAAAATTATCTTAGAAAATTAGGATTCGGTGAAAAAACGGGCATTGACCTTAATTCAGAGAGATCAGGATTGTTACCAGATGAAGAATACTATCGTAAAAGAATTAAAGGTAATTTAGTCGGTAGATACGCAAATCTTATGATCGGTCAGGGAGAATTACTTACGTCACCTTTACAAATTGCAAATTATACAAGTATTCTCGCTAATGGAGGAATTAAATTCACTCCTCATTTATTTTATAAAGCCAGTAATGACAAGGATTTTGAATATTACCAGAATTCCAATATTGATACACTTAATATTAATGTTAGATATCTGAAAAAGATAAGAGAAGCAATGTTCAATGTTGTAAATGTTCAAGGTGGTACTGCATATTGGTCAAGAAGTGGAAAAATCGCTTTTGCCGGTAAGACCGGTACAGCTCAGAACCCTCACGGAGCCGATCATGGGTGGTTCACAGCTTATGGACCATTCGAAGATCCAAAAATAGTAGTGACCGTATTTGAAGAATTTGGTTTGCATGGAAGTACAGTAGCAAGATTTGCAAAGAAAATCTTTGAATATTGGAATGAGAATATAAATTCTACCCTAGACTGATCTTACCTTTATTGTCATTAAATGATCCTATGATCGTAGCTTCTTCAATACCAGCTGATCTTATATCATCTAATAATCTTTCAGCTTTTTCTTCAGGAACACTGATAAGCAAACCTCCCGATGTCTGAGCATCAAATAAAAGCATCAGGTCAGTATACTCGAGTTTATTCTCTTCTACTCTATCTAAAAAATACTTATAATTACGTTTTGAGCCACCTGGGAAAAGAAATTGATCCGCATATTCTTTTGCACCTTCCATAAAAGGTATTTTTGAAACGTCAATTTCAGCACCATGCTTATTACTGATCATTTCACTCAAATGCCCCAGAAGACCAAATCCGGTAACATCTGTCATTGCATTCACACCCGCTTTGACAGCCAGTTCTGAAGCTGTTTTATTCAATGAAGCCATATAAACAGCAGCTTTATCAATATGTATTTTCTCCGCCATATCACCTTTCCAGGCAGTCGATATAACTCCTGAACCAATAGGTTTAGTTAAAATAAGTTTATCACCTGATTTGACAGTATTATTTCTTAATATTCTGTTCGGATGCACTGTCCCTGTTACTGAGATACCGTATTTCATCTCAATATCTTCAATAGTATGACCACCAAGAATAACTCCACCAGCTTCTCTCATTTTATCAATACCTCCTTGAAGTATTGCAGACAGCATAGCTTTTGAAATATTGCATGAATCATAAGCTACTACATTCATACCAGTTATAACCTTTGCTCCCATGGCAAAAATATCGCTTAAGCTGTTTGCGGCAGCGATACATCCATACATATACGGATCATCGACTACAGGTGTGATAAAGTCAACAGTTTGTACTATAGCAAGTTCATCGGATAGTTTATACACTCCAGCATCATCACTACCTTCAAATCCAACCAAAGTCTTGTCATTTGTCGGAAACTGTAAGCCTCCGATAATTATATTTAAGTCCTCCGGACTAACCTTGCCGGCTCAACCAGCTGCTTTTACAAATTGAGTTAATCTTGGATTCTGCATTAGATCTTTCATCTTTTTTCCTGTTTTATCGGACAATAAACTTTCTTTGCTTTTATTTGAATCAATTTATTTTCTTCTACTATCAGTCCGGATAATTTTTTTCCATAGACACATCCTGTATCCAAACCTGTTACATTCTTGCCATAATACAGACCTAATTTTCCCCAGTGTCCAAAATAAATATGCTTTTTCTCATTATATTCTTCAAACCAGGGTTTATCAAGGTCTTCTAGCATTCTCAAAGAAACCAATTCTTCCTTCTCATTATCTTGGATCATTTTCCTTGGATCAAATCCTGCATGTACAATAATAAATTTATCCGTCTCGATAAAATATGGCAGTTCGTACATCCATCTAAGATGATCCTCAATCTCTAATTTCCTAAAACTTTCATTCATTTTTGTTTTTTTCGAAAAAGGAAAAGAGTTTAAATACCAGTGTTCATGATTACCCATTACAACTTTTGCCTTTAGATCTTTAAGCAACTTTATACATTTACCGGATTCAGGACCTCTATTGATCACATCTCCAACAGAATAAATTTGATCTTGGTCTGTTGGTCCAAATTTTTCGACAAGATCACTCAATTCTCTGTAGCAACCGTGTATATCACCTATGATCAGAGTTCTCATTTCTATCCTAAATTATTGATTTTTAGTAAATATAACCCAATATTGTTTGTTTTCTCAAGATTTAATATAAAAAAAAGCAGCCAATGGCTGCTTTCAAATTTTATCAAACAATGATCTATTGCATTTTCTCAGCAAATTTCATCAATTTTGATTTTTTGTTCGATGCATTATTCTTCTTAATAATACCTTTGATCACTAATTTATCTAAGATAGATTGTGCTGCTACAACATTAACCTTAGCATCTTCTTTATTTTCAGAACTTTTAACTTTTTTCAATGCAGTTTTCATCATTGATTTATAATGTCTATTATAAACGTTAAGTTTTTTTGTTTGTCTTAATCTTTTCTTACATGACTTATGGTGAGGCATTTTTACTCCCTTTTATCGAAATTTTAGCTTCGCTTTCATTAAGCAACGCAATATAACAAAGTTGAATTATAATGTCAAGTGGAATTCTCTAATAATTATTTACAATATCGACCTCTCCCCTTTTTTATAAGCCATTTTCCATGCTCTTAAGAAACTTTCTCTCCTGATAATACCTATCAACTTTGTTTCATCTTCGATAGATACTACTGGAATTCTAGCAATATCAGAATT
>JAQICF010000137.1 GCA_027858795.1 Candidatus Delongbacteria bacterium
GTCTCTTTTTTGATCTGATGATCTTCAGATATACTCTGGTCAATATCAAACATCTTTAAATTTTCACTTGAATATCCGTACTTTGAAATCTGGTCATTGCAGAATGAATGAAATGTGGAGATTAAATTTTTCTCAAAGAACTTATCCTTGCTCTGAATAAGCTTCGTTATCTGTTTCTCTGATAGTTTATATTTTTCAATATTATTACCGAGATCACCTGCTACGAAGATCTTACTTTGAATAACTTCATCTAATTTTCTGTATATCCTGTTCTGCATCTCCCCTGCAGCTTTCTTTGTGAAAGTAATACAAACAATATTTTCAATGTCGATGGTATCCTCATAGACCAGAAGATGAACATACTTTGAAGAAAGTACCTCTGTTTTTCCTGCACCTGCACCTGCTGCAATAATTATATTTTCAGATGCTTTTATCGCTTTATCTTTTTCTCCTGAGAACATGATATATTCTTTAGGTTTAGGATCATTTGAACTGCCTTTGTTTTCCTTGAATTCAGGTATAGGAAGTGGATTTTCAAAAGTTGGTTTATAACCTTCTATCTCTTCAAATTTCGACTGCTCATTATTCGGGCATGATGAGCCGAGAGAACAATATTCACAGTTTGAGTTTGCAATAGAGAAAAATCTCTGATGATCTCCAAGTCTATCCTTTAGCTCTGTAAGAAATACTGAATAATCTTCATCATCACAGCTCTCCATATACGGTGATTCATTAGATAAGTAATATGAACTGATCTCACCTGAAGCATTGTTTACAGTAAAATAATCTTCCGTAAGAATAGCACATTCAGGATTTCTCCAACCAGGACTCACGTCAAAGTCAACTCCACCTATTCCATTCATTTGCTTTAAAACAGCTTCTCTGTAAAGCAGAATTTGAACCCTTTGATAGTTTTCTATTTCTTCATTGTATTTTTTAAACTTTATGGTCGATTTGATATCAATTATCTGAACAGTTTGCTTTATATCAATGAACATAAAATCGATATAACCTTCTCTGATCTTTATCTCTGGATCACTACAGACTACCATGTTATCGAACTTTACCTCAGTCTCAAAGCTATTTGTTACCGATACAGGAGTTGGTCCCATTTGCATGATAAGTCTAGCAAGGAAATTTATGATAGCATACTTCTGCTTAACAAGCTTATGATTGGCATACGGGTTGTTTTCCATCTGTTCTTTGTAATACTTTTCTATCTCTTCATCAACACCAGATACTTTTATCTTTTCATAGAGAACCTTATATACTTCCGTAAATTTTTCATTGGAAATCTCTGTCCAGTAGTATTCTGAAAACTCACCATATCTTTTTGCTGCAATTTTATCAGGGGTTTTATTATTCGTTAAAATACCTACAAGGTCATTGTAATCATTTTCGCTTAATAACTCTTTACCTTTATAGAATCTTATAAAATGCTCTGTTACATCGTGAAAGAAATTACCTTTAGTAAACGGCATCTGACTTTCAATTTCATTATACTTTAAGTTAAGATCATGAACGAACTTTGCTGGACAAGACATGAAGCTTTCGATTCTGGAAGCTGATGACAGGTATTTTTCAATATTTCCGTCAGTATAATTTATGCTAAACTCATCATTGGCTAAAGATTCAATCTCTTTATAAACCTGTATTTCCTTCAAGTGATCTTTGTTATTTATTAAGTCCTTAATGCTATAATTAAAATCTTGGGACAGATCTTCTTGTTCATTGAGATTATATTCTTTTTTATCTGTGAGAATCTTGATCTTAGACTTCTGTGCAGGAAAAAGTTTCAGCAAATCATCTATCTTTGTAGATGGAATTACTTCTTCTCCCCATTGAGGAACAAAGAATGCCACTTTTTCTACATTTCCGGATGTAAATATCTTGAAATTTTCTACTAAGGTCAGGTCTGGATCAATACCATATACAGACTTATAAAGATTCTGATAATTTTCTCTTTGTAAGAACTTAATTGAATTACCTGTCTTGAGGAAATTATCCTGTGTTAGTCCTGCAAATATTATATACTTTGAATCAGATATAGGCTCATTCATCATGTTTATTCTGACACCTTTTTGTTCTTTATTCGGAGTAATCTTAGCTGACTTTGCAGAGATCAGATATAAATATTCAAGCATCTCAGAGAATACAATATTTTCTCCGAATATCTTGTTCAAAACTTCTTCATACTGGTAAGGATCAAAATCTATATCTTTATTTAAAATTTTCTTTAGATTTTTGAGCTTATAATGAAGTCTATCCAGCCCTTTCTTTACACCAAGCTTATCATTTTTGATATCCAGTTCTTTTATGAAATCTCTTACGACCTTCTCTTTCGCCCAACGGGCTTCTTCATCCTTAATTGTCTTAAAATTAAGTTTAAGATCAGATTGAACCTCTGCATCCATTGTTCTTGGGCGTAACTTATCGAATAGTGTTTTCAGATCATATTCCGAGACATCAGGAAAAGCTAACGGTTCATCAGTAAGATTCAGATTGTAGAAATTTAATATCTTCTGAGTGTCCCCTTCTATCCCAGCAATCAAAACTCTTAGAATATCCGTAGAAATGTTGCTTCCACTGTATGAATATGTCGAATAAACTGGAATTTTTGAAGCTAGAAATAGATTATTCATAGATGTATAAAGATCTTTATCTGAGCAGACAACAGTAAAATCTTCTGGGAAGTAATTTGATGATGATATCTTATCCAATATAAGATGCTTTATCTTCTTAGCTTCATCCAAAGGAGAATTTGATACATACAAGTCAAGATCTTTATATTCGATCTCTGTTTCTTTATCACCTGAAAGAGCATTCGATAAAGATGAGTATTTCCCATCCCTGCTAAAGTCAATAGCTTGAGTATTTAATTTAGATAGAAACGCTTTCTCTTTAACTGATATCTCATTATCATAAAATGTAAGAGAGAATAATTCTCCTTGTTCACTTATTTTATCTATAGTTCGGATAGCTTTATCAAATATCTGACCTTTAAAATATAAATCATATGAATTAATATATTTTTCAATTTCTTCTAATGCATTTTCTGATAAATTGTTCTTTCTGAGATCTTCAACTACACTTTTCGGAAGTTTAGAACCTGTGATAAGCCCTCTATAATCCATGAATCTTAATAAATTCTTCTTATAATTTCTAAAATTCTTCTCTCTGAACTTAGGCAAAAGCCCTTCTATATCACCTCTTTCCATCAGAACAATAAAATCCTCTTCCCTGATCTCTTTTCCCGGACCAGTATTTGTAATTTCTCTGGCATGATCATAGATAGATCTTATTTCAGGAAGAAATGATGTATTAAATCCATGTTCAACCAACCAATTCAACATCGATGATTTAATGCTATAACTCTGCCCAATATCCTTGATAAGCAATATCGATTCAGCTATAACTTCCGGTTGCTTTTGTTTCCCTTCATTATCTAGAAATATTTTGTCAAAATTGATATTCATTTAAAGCTCCAAATATATTTATTTAATATGTAGGAATTAACTCATTTTTGCAATTTGAAATTTTTATCTTTTTGTCCGTCACACAAGTAAGATACAAACACCACAGTGTCACATAGTGACCCAGTAGAAAAAAAAGTAATAATTTTGTGATAAATATAATTTTTTCTAAAAAAATGTTTAGGTTATGCAAATAATCGTCTTTAAATTATTACTCTTAGATTAAAATAATTAAAATAAAAAGGAGAATATCATGTCTAAAACTGTTAGTTTTAAAGAGATCGGTCTTTCCAACACCCGTGAAATGTTCAAAAGAGCAATGGAAGGCGGTTACGCTGTACCTGCTTACAACTTCAACAACCTTGAGCAGCTTCAAGCAATTATCTACGGTTGTATCGAATCTAAATCACCTGTAATTGTTCAGGTTTCAAAAGGTGCAAGGGATTATGCGAATTCAACTTTATTACGCTACATGGCAATGGGTGCTGCGGACATGGCAAAGAACGAACTTGGTTCAAATATTCCAATCGCTTTACACTTGGATCATGGTGATTCTTTTGAACTTTGTAAAGATTGTATCGACAATGGTTTCTCTTCTGTAATGATAGACGGTTCAAGTTTACCTTATGATGAAAATGTTGCTTTAACAAAGAAAGTTGTTGAATATGCACATCCTAGAGATGTAACTGTTGAGGGAGAACTTGGAGTATTAGCAGGCATCGAGGATGAAGTATCTCACGAAGTAAGCAATTATACAAAACCTGAGGAAGTTGAGGATTTCGTAAAAAAGACAGGCGTTGACAGCCTTGCAATTTCTATCGGAACATCACATGGTGCATATAAATTCGTCTTAGGTCCCGGCGAATCAGTACCTCCACTAAAATTTGATATTTTAAAAGAGATCGAAAAGAAAATCCCCGGATTCCCTATCGTACTTCACGGTTCATCATCAGTACTTCCAAAGTATGTTGATATTATCAATAAGTATGGTGGAGATATGGGAAAAGCAGTTGGTGTTCCTGAGGAACAATTAAGAAAAGCTGCTACTTCTGCTGTATGTAAGATCAATATTGATACTGACGGTAGAATGGTAGTAACTGCAATGGTAAGAAAAGTTCTTAGCGAGAAACCTGCTGAATTCGATCCTAGAAAATATCTTGGTCCTGCCAGAGATGAGTTAAAAGAAATGATCAAAGATAAGAATAGAAACGTATTAGGATCTGCAGATCGTTATTAATTGTATCGTAGAGACGTAGCACTGCTACGTCTCACAACACAAATTCAGAAATTAGAAAAGGGCGTTTTTTAAACACCCTTTTTTATTTTTGTTTTTCATAAATTATTTAGTAGTCAACTCACCTTTGATCTCAGCAATCTCTGTAATCTTTGTTTTTGGAACAGCAAGATAAACGTTAAATGACAAACCATAATCTTCATTTATTATATTTAAATTATCACGTCCCATAGGAAAGGTGTTTCTGTACATCTTAGTAAACATATCTGCAGAAATTACACCATTACATAATATCTCTTTTTTCTCAAATTCCCAGTTATGCCTCTTATCATCAGGATCAATTATGGTGTTTTTACTAATAGGGATCTTTAAATTTCTAGGGTCAGGAACGACTTCAAACCTCATTATATTACGTTGATCTCCTATACCTTTAAAAGTATTATCATTAAAACTTAAACATGGAAATCCATCCTTATCGTAAGCTTTAAATTTATAATCTAAGCTGTATGAGTTATATTTATTATTTCCGTTAATAAATTTTCTTATTTTATGAAGAGTTCTTCCATCTAATTGATAAACATTATCTATCATTCCAGTTTTTATTAAACTGGAAACACTAGTTAAAACAATTTTATCATTACCATCCAATTCAGAAATTTTATTATTTCCTTCAATTTTTTTAAAAGCTGCATTCATAAAACTCAAACAGTTATTATAATATTTTTCAGTAATTCCAAATTCATAATTTACCTTAATGACATACCAACTGTCCATGAAATCATATTTATCACTTTCTTTTGGAGGTATTCTCATTTCAAATTCGGAAGTTTCTTCAGTTTTTAAATCTTTCATGCTTACAACACTCCCAACAATATCAGTAATTTCGTAAGCTTTAAAATTATTTATCTTAATAGAGTGAGATTTATTCAACTTTATCGGTTCAACTATTTGCTTGTAATATTCCTCAGCCAGTTTTTCCTGATTCACCTTGGTAATATTCTGCATCTTAAGATCTTTTTCAATATTTTCTTTATTCACTGAAACGGAAATTGTAGCTATATTTAACTCTTTCAATTTAGTTATCAAAATACCAGTCTTGACACTCATATCAACATTTACTTCTACCAGTCCACCTTCATCTTTACTTGTTGAAGTTACACTGTAATTTTCAATATAACCGTTTGAAAAAGAAGTGATCTCATCATTGATCGTTTGATAATTTTTCACGAATGTTGAAGAAGACATATACATTCCAACTACCTTTGCCAAGCCTTCCCTAAGAGCATTATCCAGAGCTTTTTCGGGTGTTTCTCCGAATCCAATCGATGTAACTTTCTTAATTTCAGCTCCGTTTAGAAGTAGAAATAATGAAAATGTAAGCACTAAAACTAATTTTTTCATCCGTTCTCCATTTGTATTTTAATTTATTTATACGCTGTGTGAATTAAGTAACATATTTAAGTAAATAAACTTATTGTTGTTTATCAAGGTTAAATTTTATTTTTAATTAAAATTGTCAGTTGTAAAAACTCAACCCACAGTTTAGTTTTTCTTCGAATAATACAACTATTGGATTATTGATTATATATATTCTGCATGGTATATTACTCTCATCAATTAAGCTGGAGGAATAAATGGATATTCAAAAAATCGGAAAATACATTTTGAAGTTAAGAAAACAAAAAAATATTACTCAAAAACAATTGGGTGAAAGATTAAATGTATCTTATCAAGCAGTTTCCAAATGGGAAAGAGGTGAAACTCTACCTGATACAATGCTATTACTCGAACTGGCAGTGATTTTTGAAACATCTGTAGATAATATTCTTCGTGGTGGTGAAACAATAATGGATTTCAAAAAAACTATATCAATAAAAGAAATTAAGATGGGTATTTATCATTTATGTAATCTTGGTAATTGTATCGGCCGAGATAATATTGTCTATTCATCTATTATAAAAGGAATTAATGAAGGAATGGTCATTGATGCTGAAGAATGTTTTAATAATAAATACAAACGTGAAGCCCTGGTAGTAGAAGTTATTGTCCAAAATATAATGAATGGTGCGTACGTTGACCTTACTGATGCAGATAAACATCTAACTTTTGATCACTGGAAGAACATCGTAAAAAAATATGCAAAGAAACATGGGATTAAATAACGCGATACTTACAACAAGGGGATCTAATCCCCTTGCCCTGCGCAGCTGGTGCAATAAAAAAAAGGGGACGATAAGAAATCGTCCCCTACATTGTCAATTGTCCATTGTAAATTGTTAATTGAATTAAACCTTCAAAGCTATATCAACATCCTCAACCTTATTCTTTTCCAGAATAGGATCAACAATCTCCTTAACAAACTCCTCCACCTGCTGAGGTGCTCTTCCGATATAAAGCTTTGGATCTGTCATTTCTTTAAGTTCATCGATCGAAAGATTGAATGAACTATCAGCAGCGATAAGATCTAAAAGATTATTCTCAAGACCTTCCACTTTTACATTTTTACCTGCTATCATAGACATTTCCCTGATCTTCTCATGAAGTTCTTGCCTGTCCCCTCCCTTCTTCACAGCATTCATAATGATATTCTCTGTTGCCATGAAAGGAATTTCAGATTGTAATCTTTTTTCTATCTGTTTTGGATAAACGACCATACCGTCAAAAATATTATTCAGGATAATTAAGATCGCATCTATAGCTAAAAATGCTTCCGGAACTGATAATCTTTTATTTGCACTGTCGTCAAGAGTTCTTTCGAACCACTGTGTCGCAGCTGTCATTGCCACTGAAGTTGTAAGTGACATTACGAACTTTGAAAGTGATGCAACTCTTTCAGATCTCATAGGATTTCTTTTGTAAGCCATAGCAGAAGATCCTATCTGACTTTTTTCGAAAGGCTCTTCAATTTCTTTTAAGTTCTGAAGTAATCTTATATCATTCGTTGTCTTATGAGCAGACTGAGCAATCGCTGAAAGAAGAGATAATACTTTATAATCTACTTTACGAGTATAAGTCTGACCCGTAACGATATATTTTTTATCGAATCCAAGTTTCTCTGTAACAAGCTCATCCAATTTCTTAACCTTCTCTTCATCATTCTCAAAAAGCTCTATGAATGATGCTTGAGTACCCGTTGTTCCTTTCACACCTCTGAACCTTAGAGATTCTAAGTTATGCTCAAGCTCTTCAAAATCTAAAACAAATTCATTCAACCAAAGTGATGCTCTCTTACCTACAGTTGTTATCTGAGCTGCCTGATAATGTGTAAATCCCAATGTTGGTCTGTCTTTCTCTGATAATGCAAAATCTTTAATTCTCTTAATAAGAAGAACCAGCTTTTTCTTAACTTCAATTATTCCCTGCTTAAGTTGAATAAGATCTGTATTATCACCTACAAAAGCTGAAGTCGCACCGAGATGAATGATCGGTTTTGCTTCAGGACATTGTAATCCGTAAGCAAATACATGGCTCATAACATCGTGGCGAACTACCTTCTCTCTAGCAATAGCATCTTCATAGTTAATAGTATTTTCATATTTCTTAAGCTCATCAACTTGTTCCTGAGTAACATTCAAACCAAGTTCTTTCTCAGATTCAGCCAAAGCTATCCAAAGCTTTCTCCAAGTCTTAAATTTATTCTCAGGTGAGAAAATATAACTCATTTCTTTTGATGAATATCTTTCGATCAATGGGTTTTGATAAATTGTGTGATCTTTCATTTTGACCTACTATATAATGTATTATTAATGACTCCCAAATTTACGATTTTTTTCTATAAATTGAAACAAAATACTTGACATCAAAAAATAATCTCCGTATCTTTACTTTATAAAACAAAGTACTTTATTCTAATCGACAGGAGCAACAAATGAAAAGCAAATTGATCATCATGATCGTCTTACTAACCTTACTGATCTCATGCACAAAGGAAAAACCATTCACTGAAACAGAAGTTGACGGAGTGAAGATAATCGAAAATTCAAAAGCTGGAATTAACAAAGAACTAACGTACACGATCGATCATGTAATGACAATCGAAAACAACGAAGAAGATACAACCTTCGTTCTTAATTTTCCTCAGCACAGAGCTGACCTGAATTCAGATCTTGATAAAGATGGAAATCTTTATGTAGTTGATAATGTAAAGTCGTTCATCCTGAAGTTTGATAAAACTGGAAAATTCGTTAAACAATTTGGGGCAAAAGGTCTAGGTCCCGGTGAATTTCCATTTAGCCCTATAGATATCAATGTTGTTGACTCAGAGAATAAAGTCTATGTCTTTGACGGTTCAGGCAGAATGTCTATCTTTGACAAAGATGGAAACTTCGATAAATTCTATAACATTCTGAGCAGAGGAGTTAGAGCAAAAAATCTATACATGACTGATAGTGGTCCATTATTCGGTTGTGAGGTTTTCGAAGGTCAATGGGGAACAAATGAATTCAAAATGGGAACCTGCTTGTATAATAGTTCTCCTGAATTTGAAATTAAAGATAAAATTGCAGGTGAGCTTAAACCATTTGATATGAAAAATGTCGACCCGGATGATCAAGGTGTAATGTCAGCTATTTCAGGGAAGTATATTTATGTTGCTGATAATTCAAAGAATAAATACACGATCTCACAGTATGATTACAGCGGAAAGAAGATCAGAGAGATAAAAAAGAAATATGCACCTCTGAGAAGGAGCAAAGAAGATATGGAAGGTATCAATGATGCTCTTAAGAAAGTTTCTCAGCAGATGGGCGGAATGATAGAATTTAAAGAAGTATCAAACCTAAGATCTGCAATAACTCAGATGTTTGTTGATAGTAATGAAAATCTATGGGTCAGTGTAAATGAAAGTATGTTTAAAGAGGAAGGCCAGGATTTTGATATATTCAACAAAGAAGGACACTTCCTAAAAACTGTAACTGTACCTGAACTAACTGGATTTAAACTTAGAAGTAAAGGTGAATATGTCATCGCAGCAACATCGATCGAGCAGAATTACACAGAAGGCGGAAAAGCGGATGTAACAATAAAAGTATTTGAATTATCAATATAATTTGTAGGGGAGGGTTTCTTACCCTCCCCTCTTCTAAAAAAAGATCCTGAATCAAGTTCAGGATGACAACATGGAACAAGGTACTTTAGTGCCTTGCTATAGCGGAGTAAAAAATGGAAGAAAAAAACAAAGCAGAACTTGAACTCGAGTTCATTAAAAATATTATTCATGACAGTAGAAGAAAAGTTAATGACACCGGTCTTTCAAGCGTTATTTGGGGTACTCTCGTCGTGATCGGCATCATGACAAATTACTTCAGCGGCATTTTTCACAACTGGGATTATGCGCTGTATATCTGGGGAATCCTTATGGCATCAGGGTGGATCTATACTTTCCTTGAAATAAGAAATGCAAAAAAGAATAATATACCTGAAACATTCGGATTAAAAGTTCAGAACGCTCTTTGGAGAGCTTCAGGAATTATTATGACCATTATAGCACTAGTCTGTAGTTTTCAATTTAAAAGAGATGTTTCTGATCTGGTACCATATTCTTATATAATAAATTCAATGGCCATTGCTCCGATAATATCACTCATTCTTGGTGCTGCATATTACGTAACTGGATACATTAACGACTGCAAATATACTACAAGATTAGCTTATGGTTGGTGGATCGGTGGAATTGTATTATTCTATATGAAAAGTTATAACACATTCCTAATTTTTGCATTGATGACGATTTTATTCCAGATACTCCCTGGAATCAGGTTCTACAGAAGATCAAAGGAGTCGTAATATGACCGACTCTGAATTTGATTATAAACAACTCGATGATATTATCCATTCAAGGATAAGACTGGCTATCATGTCAGTCCTCCTCAGTGTCGAAGAAGCTGATTTCAATTTCTTAAAGGAAAATGTAAAAGCAACCGACGGGAATCTTAGTGTGCATCTGAAAAAGATCGAGACTGCAGGGTATTTATCTGTGGAAAAACTCTTCTTTGAAAGAAAACCATTGACCAAGTACAAGCTGACCGATAAAGGAAAACAAGCATTCGAGAAATATGTCGAACGACTTGAGAAGATGCTGGGGCGGTAAAATTAGAAATTAGATGTAGGGGCGTAAGGCATTACGCCCGTACTCTGAGGTTGTTAATTATCCCAAAGGTATATATCCTCTATAACCGCAGGTTTCAACCTGTGGATCAACCACCTAAAACCCAGATCGAACACAAGAATGACGAAATAAAAAAGGGTGAAATAATTTTCACCCTTTAAGCGTTCTGAGACGTGATAAATCACGTCTTTACGAATTCCCTTCAGCTTCTTTCGCAGCTTTAGCAGCAGCGGCCTTCTCAAGCGCAGCTTTCTTTTTAGCAGCTGTTTTCTCAGCTTCTATAGCCTTCCATTCAGCTTTTTCTTTAGCAACCAACTCAGGAGTCTTTTCAGCATCTCCTTTATCAACAAAACATGACTTTGGACATTTAAACTTTGCTGCTACTAGATCATCTACAACATCAAAATTGATAACAGGAAGATCACCTTCCATTTTTAAAGCACCTGAAGGAGTAGTATTAGGTAAAGTACATATCTTACAACCGATACATCCAACTTTACAAGCATCACTTACTTCTTTACCTTTAGCCTTTGAATTACAAGCTATGTAAACTTTACTATCCTTAGGCATCATCTTCATAACATCTTTAGGACAAGCTCTTACACAAGCTCCACAACCGACACATTTCTCGTCGATCACAACAGGTAATCCGTTATCATCCATATACATTGCACCGAATGCACAAGCTTCAACACATTCCCCGAATCCTAGACAACCGTAATCACAAGCTTTTTGACCACCAGAAACAAATGCTGCATCACTGCAACTTTTCGGACCATAATATTCAAACCTGTCTTTTGCATTTTCTTTTGTACCATTACAAGCACAATACGCAACCATTGCCTTCCCTGCTTCTGCATTTGTTCCAAGTATCTCAGCGATCTGATCGATAACATCCTGACCACCAGGAGAACAAAGAGTAATATCAGCTCCTTTTGTTACTACAGCATCAGCATAATCGGCACATCCTGCATACGCACAGGCACCGCAATTCGCTTGTGGTAGTATATCTGCAATTTTCTCAACTTTAGGGTCAACTTCTACATGAAATACTTTAGAAGCATAAGCTAATACAGCTCCAAATATAGCACCTATAAGTCCGACTGATATAAAAGCAGTTATTATTTGAGTCGTATCCATTTATATATCTCCAATAAAATTCATCATTTGTTTCTGTGTTTACGGGCAACCATAAAGGATGCCCCTACACCACTAATCACTAGCTACTAATCACTAGCCACTAAATTACATTATGCTCATTCCACTGAATCCTAAGAATGCTACCGCGATCAAACTTGCTGAAATAAATGTTATAGGTGTACCTTTCAAACTTTCAGGAACATCTGCTAACTCAAGTCTTTCTCTGATCCCTGCCATTAACAACAATGCAATAGTAAAACCGATACCTGCTGTGAAACCATTCCATACTGACTCAATAAAATTGAAGTGTTGACCTAACATAGCAATATCATCAATATTAAGAATTGCAACACCAAGAACCGCGCAATTTGTTGTTATCAATGGTAAGAAAACACCTAAAGATTGATATAATGAAGGCATATTCTTCTTCATGAACATCTCTATGAACTGCACTAACGATGCAATTACTAAGATAAATGCTATTGTTCTTAAATATTCAAGTTCAAATGGCACGAGTACATAAGTTTGTATCAAGAATGTAACAGTAGATGCTAAAGTCATTACGAATATAACAGCCATTCCCATTCCTAATGCACTGTCCAGTTTCTTTGATACACCTATGAAAGGACAGATCCCTAAGAATCTTCCCAACACAAAGTTATTGATAAATATTGAGGATACCGCTATCACTATAAGATGTGAAAAATCCATTATTTACCTCCCGTGTTTTTTGCTTTTCTAATTTTATTCCACTGCATAAAACCGAGGATAAGTCCCATTGTCAAGAATCCTCCCGGAGGAAGTATCATCATTATTGAACCTTTGAATCCTTCAATTCCCATCAGCTGAAATAACGGATAACCGTATAAAGCTCCAGTTCCTGCAAATTCTCTTACGGCACTGATAAGGACCAATGCTATTGTAAAACCAATTCCCATACCGAAAGCATCGATCATTGAATTTAAAACACTTTTCTTAGATGCGAATGCCTCTGCTCTACCAAGTATGATACAGTTTACAACTATAAGCGGGATAAAAAGACCAAGTGATTCACTTAAAGCAGGAATAAATGCTTGAAGAGTGAGGTCGATTATCGTAACAAATGTTGCTATGATCACGATAAAGATCGGTATTCTTATATTGCTTGGTATATAATTTTTTAGCATAGAAACTATTGTACTTGAACCTATCAGGACGGCAGTTGATGCCATTCCCATTCCCAGACCGTTCTCAATAGAAGTTGTAACAGCCAGTGCAGGACATAGACCCAGTGCAAGAATCAACACAGGATTTTCTTTGAAGAATCCTTTTGTGAAATTTTGTAATTTATTCATCTTTACCTCCTTCAGGAGTATCTTCAACAACTTCAACTTTTTCTTCTGCTTCCTTCTTTGCAGCAGCCTCAGCTCTTGCTTTTAAAATTGCTTCTTTTGGAGCTGCAACAACTTGTGCTTGATCAATAACTAATTGTCTAGGCATATTTCCCAATTGTTGTTTTACAAGTTCAGAATATTTCTTAATACTCTTACAAACAGCTCTGGTCGTTATAGTTGCACCAGTGATAGATTGAACTTTATCTTTAGAATTTGGATCATCGTTTACTACTACTACATCCAGTGAACTTTTATTAGTGAACCAACCTTCAAAGAAAGGTTTGTCTTCACCGTATTTTACTGTTTGGGCTTCCGCACCAAGACCAGGAGTTTCAGTATGTTTAAGAACTTTAATTCCGTTTATCTTAAAGTTCATATCAGTACCAACCATAGTCTCAACAACTCCGGAAAATCCCATTCCTTTTGCCAAGAATATAAGTGCTTTATATTGATCTGAGTCCGGAGTTTTTACTTTCCAGAATTTCTCAATTGTTCCATCAAGATATATTTCACCTTCTTCATAGATCAAGTTTGACATCTGCTCTTCAGTAAATAATCCCTGAAGTACATACCCTCTTGCATCAGTTTCATTCTTTAATTTCTCTTTTGCAATTGCCGGCTTTGTAAAGCTATTGTAAAAAGCTAAACCGCCTGCTGCAATTCCTGCAACAAAAAAGAGAATAGCTGATAATTTTATTATGTTACCCATTATATCTCCTTTAGTTAGCTTTTACTTAAGCTTTTTATAGGTTTAACGTAACCGAATTTTTTCGGTACAGTGAATTTATTTATCAAAGGTACTACAGTGTTCATCAGTAGAATAGAATATGAAACACCTTCAGGATATCCACCCCAAATTCTTATCGCAACTGTAAAGAACGCAAGTCCTATCGCGAAGATTATATTACCTTTGTTTGATATTGGAGATGTTACCATATCCGTTGCCATATAGAAAGCTCCAAGTGCAAGTCCACCAGCTAAGATATGAAATGCGGGATCATAACCCATTGCCCATGTGAATAAGTAAACACTTCCAATATAGAATACCGGTACTCTCCAATTTACAAGACCTAAGATCATTAAGAATATTACTCCGATCAAAAGAGCTAAGAATGAAGTCTCTCCGATACAACCTGAAACATTACCTACGAAAAGATCCCAATAGCTAACTCCGGCATCAGATATTATCTTAGCAGTTTCCTGAGTAGGATCTGCTTTCAAAGCTGTCTTAACCAAATTTAATGGAGTTGCAGAAGAAATTGCATCCATTGTTTGACCTGTTTTAGCTCCAAAACTTGCTACAGGAGTTGCCCAGAATTTATTAGAAGTCATCTCAACCGGCCATGAAGCAAGCATAAAAGCTCTACCTATCAAAGCAGGATTAAATATATTAAATCCAAGACCTCCAAATGCTTGTTTTGCAATTGCTATTGCGAAGAATGAACCCAGCATAACGATCCACCAGGGAATATAAGGTGGAACATTGAACGCAAGAAGTATTCCTGTTAATATCGCACTTCCGTCTGATACAGTTACAGCCACTTTTCTGAATTTCTGAATTCCAGCTTCCGTTACTACTGCGGTAACAACACTGACCAAAGTCAAAAATATTGCGTTAAATCCAAAGTAGTAGTAAGACATAAATAACGCAGGTATAAGTGAAAGATTCACCATGTGCATTATCTTGGTCACGGATGCCTTGCTCCTTATATGGGGATTAGCCGATACAATTAACATTTTATCCATTTATTTACCTTTTATATTTATATTATTTTTCATCATAGAGTTACTGAGCTTTTCTTTTCATCTCTGTAATTTTTGCTTTTCCAATAGTGAAGTAGTGAACTAAATTTCTCTTAGAAGGACAAACATAAGCGCATGTTCCACAAAGCATACAATCAAACAATCCCAATTTCTCTGCTTCTTCATATTTCCCATGTTGAATATTTAATTGAATATCTGTTGGTAATAGATTTATGGGACATACAGTAACACATTTGCCGCAACTAATACAAGGCTGTTCCGTGTAAACTTTTGCATTTTCTTTACTTAGGCAAAGAATACCAGAAGTTCCTTTGTGAACTGGAGCATTCATTTCATACATGGCTGCGCCCATCATTGGACCACCAGAAACCACTTTGAAAATATCTTCCTTAACTCCACCAGCAAATTCAATAAGTTCGGTAGTAGGTGTTCCAATCCTTGCTAGAACATTCTTAGGATCATTTATTGATTCACCTGTCACGGAAACAACTCTTTCATAGAATGGTTTATTCAAAGCGACAGCATCGTAAACAGCACTTGCAGTTCCAACGTTAGAAACAACGGTACCGGAATGAAAAGGAAGCCCACCTGTAGATTGAGCAGGGACTTCTCTTCCTGTTGCTGCGTATATTAATTGCCTTTCTCCACCTTGAGGATATTTCACTTCAAGTTCGATCACCTTAATATTATCAATTGATGAAGTTTTTTCTTTCATAACTTTTATCGAATCAGGTTTGTTTTTCTCAATACCAATGATACCTGTTGGAGCATCGACAGTTTTCATCATAAGCTTAAGACCTTCAATAATAGTATCAGGGCTTTCCTGCATTAATCTGTCATCCGCAGTTAAATATGGTTCACATTCAACTCCATTCAGAATTACATAATCAATTTTTACGTCTGCCGGAGGAGATAATTTCACATGAGTCGGGAATCTTGCTCCACCCATTCCTGCAACACCTGCTGCAGATATCTTTTTCTTTATTTCATCCGCTGAAAGATCTTCATAAGCAACTTTAACACCAACGCCTTCGAACATTTCATCTTTCTCATCACTTTCTATGATAATCGCATCGCTTTTCACGCCATTGAATTCGGTGATCTTGGCGATTGCTTTCACTTTACCTGAGATTGATGCATGAACAGGAATAGAGAGAAATCCACCTGCTTCAGAAAGAGGCTGACCTACTTTTACCTCATCCCCAATTGCTACAATAGCTTTTGAAGGAGCTCCAATGTGCTGATGCAAATGAATTGCAACGATCTTTGGCAACGGCATTTTTTCAATAGACTTCTTTTCTGAGAATTCCTTCCCATCAGGAGGGTGATATCCACCTTTAAAAGTGTATTTCATCGACATTCTCCATGTTATATTATATTATTTTTATTCCCATTTCAACTATATCCTCTATATTCAATAATATAGATATTGTAATTAAGGTCGAAAAATAATATTCGTTTAGATATAAGTCAAATTTTTATTTTAGAAATATTAATAGAATTCTTTGCATTATTTTCTTATTATTCACTTGCATCTAAGAAAATAAAATAAATAATCTTGAGGATTATCATGAAAACTGCAATCTACCCAGGAACTTTCGACCCTATAACTCTTGGTCATCTTGATCTAATAGAACGAGCTTCTAAACTATTTGCCAAACTAATTGTACTTGTTGGCGAAAATTCACATAAACAACCCTTATTCGATGTAAATGAAAGAATTGAGATGATTAAAAAATCAGTAAAACATCTTCCAAATGTCTCAGTTGATAGTAATTCAGAACTTACCGTAAGTTATGCAAAAGAACATAATGTTAAGATATTAGTAAGAGGTGTACGGGCTTTTGCAGATTTTGAATATGAACTCCAGATGGCAATTATGAATAGAAGATTGGACGAAGAAATCGAAACAGTTTTCTTAATGCCTAAAAATGAATATTCATTCATAAATTCATCCATTATTAAAGGGATTGCAAGCTTTAATGCCGATATAGAGAACTTTGTCCCACCTGTTGTAGTTGAAAGATTGAAAAAGAAATTTAAAAAATAGCATTAATGAGTTATAAAAAAAATATATCTTTTGAATTTATTGTAAAGATAGTAAATATACCTTTAGCATTAATTACAAGTATCATCATTGCTAAAAGTTTAGGCCCAAAAGATCTAGGTTATGCTAAATTTCTTATCCTTACACTTTCTACATTTGCTCAATTTGGGCATGTGGGTATAATTGATGCCACTTCTTATTTTCAGAGAAAATCAAAATACACTCTAGAACAAATATTTAAAGTTAATTTTACATTCCTTTGCATTATTGCAGTTTTAATATCTGGAACATTGATACTCTTAAAATATTTTGGTGTTATTTTTGAAGGTTATAGCTTTACAATAATAACTTTAGCTTCAATTGCTATTGTATTTTTTACTTTTCTAAATAATTTGTTATTCGCAACATTCGTAAGTAAAGAAAAAATTATTCAAGTTAATAAAATTTCGCTTTACACCTCTTTTATTACGATCGCTTTATACCTAATATTGTGGTCAACTAACTCTTTAAATGTAACTTCTTATCTGATTGTTTTCTCATTAAAAAGTGTCATTGGCAGCATTATGATGATCAGAAAAATAGATATTCAATTTAAGTTTTTATTTGATTTCAGGATTATATTTGAAGAGATCAGTTATGGAATAATTGTATACTTTGGTGCCCTGTTCATATATCTTAACTATAGAATGGATCAGTGGCTGATAAAATTTTACCTTGGCGATACTGATCTTGGACTTTATGCAGTAGGAGTTGCTTTGGCTGAAATGATACTTTTAGTACCTATGAGTGTAATAAATCCTTTACGAGCCAGGCTTTATAACCTTGATATAAACGGCTCCGAGTATAAAAGATTAACAGCTAAGACAATAAAATTTTCTTTATACATCACATTAATTGTCAGCATACCAATTTATTTTGGTGCGAATTTCATTTCGTCTGAAATTCTTTATGGAGCAAAATATCAAGAGTCTATTGAAGTTGTAAAAATTCTACTTTTGGGAATACTATTCTTAACATTCGGAAAGGTAGGGAGTCATTATTTTGTTATTAAAGGAAAACCTTTCATTCACCTTACAACTGCTTTTCTAGTATTATTTGTAAACATAGTACTTAATATTTATTTAATACCAAAAATAGGTATTAATGGGGCAGCTTGGGCTTCAACAGCTTCATATATTCTTTATGGTTTACTTTACATAACAATATATGTTTTAAAAGAAAATTTTACTCTAAGCTCTTTATTTGTTCTCAGTCGGAGTGAAGTAGCCATAATTAGAAATAAATTCAAATCAATATTATCCATATTTAAGGGGTAGATTATGCTCATAAATTTATTAAAGTTCTTAAAAAAAATATTATCAATAGAAAAAACAAGGATATTGTTTTTTTTAAAACATATCAAAAATAATGTAAATATTTCGTATAAGTTAAATTTGAAAAATTTCAAAAATATTACTTTAGGTAAAGAAAATAGAATCGGAGAGTTTGTTACTCTTTTTTGTTGGAATAAAAATAGTTCTATAAACATTGGAAATAATTGTGTTATTGAGAACTATGGCATCTTAGAAGCTTTGAAGGGTTCAATTGAGATAGGGAATAATTCGACAGTAAACCAATTTTCTATTTTTAGAGCTTATGGTAATATTAAAATTGGAAATGGTGTAAGAATCGGACCTAATGTTCAGATTATGGCTATGAATCACAAATTTGATGATCAAAATAAATATATCTACGAACAAGGACTTGAAGGGAAAGGTATAAGCATCGGCAATAATGTATGGATCGGTGGTGGTGTTATTATTCTTGATGGAATAAATATCGGCAATAACTGTGTTGTGGGAGCTGGAACTGTTGTAACTAAAAATATTCCCGATAATTCTCTAGTCGTCGGAAATCCGGGGAAAGTGATTAAGAAATTAAATTTTAATATTTAAATTATGAGGCTGAAAATGAATGATGGTGTAAATTCAAATAAAATTGTCGATTCTATGGATGAATTCAATATATACAATTTAATTCGAAATCTCTGGAAGGATAAATATCAAGTAATTATAATAACAATGATATTTGCTATTTCTAGCATAATCTATTCACTGGTTGTTGCTCCTGTTTACGAAGTAACAGCTGTTATAAAACCAGCAGAGGCCTCTGAAGAAACAACGCTAGAAAATAATTCGAATCTGATGGGGTTTTCTTTAGGAGGATATGTCAATACTCCTGTGATAAATCAAATATTAATTACTTTAAAGTCAGATACTTTTCTTGAAATTCTATACTATAGATATCAAAAAGAAAATAAATTATTTGGAGAAGCTTTCTCAGAATTGGAAAATAGTAATGTGAATGAAATAGAAAACAATGAGATGAAAAGATATCTAGCTATGGCGACACTCCACAAAGTCATAAAATACTCAGTAAACACAGACCATAATATTATCAACCTTTCAATAAGTTTAAAAGATAAATATTTTGCATTTGATTTTATGAATGATCTTTTATTTACACTCAGGGATTATATTAGAAAACAAAATATTGAAAATCTCCAATCTGATATAGAATTTTATCAGGAGTTGATAACTAAGACAAAAGATCCAAGAGTTATTCAGATGTTGGAAAAAAAGCTCTCAGATAAGATCGATAATAAATTTGTATTATCTTCCAATGTTTTTACTGTTGTTACTAAACCTTATGTACCCGCCAAAAGAGCATATCCTAAGAGATCTTTTATGGTAATAATTACTACTTTAATTGGTGGTCTTATTTCTGTTTTAGTTATCTCAATGAAACCTGGGATAATGAAAATCATTGAAATAATAAAAGAATAAACTATGGTAGACTCTTTTTATTATATTTTAATCTCAATTGTTCTTATATCTGCAGTTTTAGCATGGATAAAATCGGGAACAATAATTAACCCTACTGTTATTTATAATTTGTGGTGGGGATTTTTTTTGTTTTTATCAAGCTTAAATCTTGTTGGAATCCGATTACCCAGTATGAGTACTTATTATATATTCCTTTTGGGTATGAGTATGTTTTCTTTAGGAAGTATAACTTTCCTAAGTTCAAAAAGATTGGAAAAAAATTACTACCATAAAAAAAGAGAATATAAAGTAAGCATTAAGTTTAAATTATTTCACATTTATCAAATAATTGTATTTTTTTTACTTGTACAGTTAAATTTCTATACCTTAAAAATGTTGAAAAATCTAGACCCAAGCTCGTTCCGAGGTTTAGTCTTTTCAGATCAGGGAGTTTTCGGGGATAAATTAATCATATTTGCTCTTTTTGTAAAATCAGCTATTTATATCGGATTATTTATTACAATAGCAGGAATATTACTGAATAAGATTCCAAAAAAATATATTATTATTCCAATGTTAAACATTATCCTTTTTAGTCTGGGTACTATGGGGAGGATTCCAATATTTATTGCCATTTTATCGAGTAGTCTTGGAATCCTTTATTTATTCTCTATTACAAGAATAAAAATTAAACCTAAGCATGTGATAATATTCTTATTACCTATTGGCTTTATTATTTTTATGAGTTTTCTAAGGCAAACAAAATACTCGTCTAGTCTTTTTATGTTAATTAAAAATTATTTTGTTTGGTATTTTACAGGTGCTTTTACAGCATTTGATTATTTTATCAACAATTTAGATCCAGGAGTTGATTATGATTATTCAATCATGAGAGGATTTTTCGCAGGTATAGAGGAAGTATTAGCTCCTTTGCTGCGAAGAATATTACCATCTCTTCATAAAATCAATGATTCCTTTCATAGTTTTACGGGTCAATTTAAAAATTTGGGAGGAGCTGCAACGCATCACAGTTCTCATTATACAATGTATTTCGCTTTTTATAGAGATGCGGGAATATATGGTGTTATCATTTATTCCTATATCATAGGTGTAATAAACTCATTGTTATTTAATAAATTTAGAACTACACACTCATTGACTTCTTTCACAGTGTTATTATTGTCTATGTATCTAAGCCTAATGGGAATAATGAGATGGGAATTTAGATATATATGGAGTAATGTTACACTTTTAGGAATATTATTTTTTACTCAAAAATTTGTACTTATAAGAAAATCTAAAAAATTACAACTTTTGGATGGAACAATATAGATTATGTTTAAAAATATCAAAATATCTGTAATAATGTCTGTTTATAATAGTGAAAATTATCTAAAAGAAGCAATTGATAGTATTCTAAATCAAAGTATGAAAGATTTTGAATTCATTATAACCGATGATTGTTCAACTGATAATTCGCTTAAGATTATAAAAAACTACTCAAAGCTTGATGACAGAATAATCTTATTAGAAAACGCTGAGAATATTGGTTTAACTAAAAGTCTAAATAGTATGATAGGTGTAACAAAAGGAAAATATATAGCTCGTATGGATGCAGATGATATTTCTCTTTCTTCAAGATTCAAAATACAATATGATTTTATGGAAAACAACCCAGAGATTGGAGTTCTTGGAACATATAGCAAATCATTTGGGGCTAATATAAAACCAAGAATCATCAACCGTCCACTATCACATGAAGAAATAAAATCAACATTATTATTTGAAAATCTTATGGTCCATTCATCTGTCTTTATTAGAAAAGAATTATTTAATGAATCAATTAACAGATATAATGACGATTTCTCTATAATACAAGATTATGAACTCTGGAGTAGATTGATTGATTTAACGAGATTTGCTAATATTCCAGAAGCTTTATTGCTTTACAGAATATCTGATACAAATATATGTAATACTACTGAAAATAATAAAAATTATCGTAAATGTTTCCTGAACAGAATCCATAAGTTTCAATTGGATAAATTAGGATTATCTCCTAGCAATTCGGAGTTAGATCTTCATTATTTGATTTCTATTTTTATTAAGAATAGAGAACTACAAAATGTTTTAAAGGGAGAAAAATGGTTAAATATTCTCCAAATACAGAATAGTCAGAATTCAATCTACTCTCAAAAAATATTTAATCAAACTTTAGGGAATTATTGGTTTAAGCTTTGTACTAAATCTACATCTATCGGTCTTCGAATTATTAAAAATTATTACAAGTCTGATTTTAGTCGAGTGAATAGTATAGGAATAGAATATAAATTGAAATTTCTAATAAAGTGCTTAATAAGGTATTAAATAAAGATTAGACAATAAATATGAAAAAAAATCAAAAAGTAAATATAGCCCTATTCACCCTAAATCTCAAAACAAGTGGAGTATTAAGGATTATTTCTACTTTATCACTATTCCTTGAAAAAGAGTACAATGTTCACATACTTGTTTCTGATGTTAACCCGCCTGATTTTATTCTCCCGTTTGACTTTGGAGGAAAAGTTTGTTATCTGAATGTATATGATCATTCTAAAAGGAATTTTCTAAATAAAATATTTAAGAACTATTCTCGTTATAAAAAACTTAAGAAATATAAAATTGACAATAAGATAGATATAACAATCTCATTCAGCGAGAACCCTAATATTCACAATATAATGACAAAAAGTAAAGATAAAGCTATAATTGCTATTCATAGCTTTACTTCAAGAAATGTAATTGATGTTTTAAAGAATGGGATATATACTTTATTTTATAAAATTTTTATTAAACGCTATTTCAATAAAGCAGATAAAATAATAACAGTTTCCAGTGAAATAAAAGAAGATTTAATTAAGAATTTCTCAATAAATCAAGACATTATCGAAGTATTGCATAATCCTCATGATTTAGAAAGAATAAAGACTTTGTCGAAAGAAAGGTTAGCAATAGATCACGGTGCTATCTTTCAAGAATATTTCACAATCTTAAATGTTGGACATATGTGTCCCGCAAAGGGTCAATGGAATTTAATTAGAGCTTTCAGTATTGTAAGCAAAAAGATTCAAACGGCTAAATTAATCATTATAGGTAGTGCTGAACCGAAACTTAAAAAACTAATTGTAAAACTTACAGAAGATTTAGAACTTAAAGAAAGTGTTCTATTTTTGGATTATCAAATAAATCCATTCAATTTTATAGCAAACGCTGATGTATATGTGGCTTCCTCAATTTATGAGGGATTACCTAATGTTTTAATTGAAACCCTAGCATGCTCAACTCCAATAATTTCTACAGATTGCAAATCTGGACCTAGAGAGATTCTTGCTCCATCAACAGATTCTCAAGTTACAACTGATAATATTGAATATGCAGAATATGGGATTCTGACACCTCCAAGCAAACAGGGATTTCTTGATGCTTCCATAGCAATTACTAATGAAGAAAAATTACTTTCAGAAGCAATCATAAATTTATATTCAAATAAGAGTATGCAAATAGAATATTCAAAAAAAGGTTATAAAAGAAGTAAGGATTTTGGAATTGATAAAATTATTGAGGAATATAATAATTTGTTTAATAAAATATTAGAAGAAAATAACAATGGATAAATACTTAATAATACCAAAGTTTTCTAATAGTGGGGGAACAAGACAATATCTCTTAAATTTGTTAGAATATCTGTATAAAACAGAAAAGAACTCTGTTATTATTCTATCCAAGACATTTTTTGATGAGGAAATAAACTCAATGTTATTGAAGTATAATTTCAAACACCACCTTATTGACGAATATCCTAAGATTGAAGCTTTCTTTGTAAAGAATAAATTGAAATCATTATATCAATTTATGTTAAATTTCAAGAAATTTTTCTCCATTCTATATTATCAAATAAAATACTCTATTAATAAGACAATCTTCTCTGAATGGAATTTAATTTGGGACTTTATTTTCTTGTTCTTACCTACAAAAAAATATTTTGTTGTTCATAGCTATCCAATGAGAAAGCTAATTAAACCTTTGGCTATTTTCTCTAGATTTATGTTTCCCAAGAAAGATTCAAAAATAATTTCAGTTTCAAAATATGCGATAAATAGAATTAATGATTATTGGTTTGATAGTAAAACTAATAGTTTTGTTTCAGTCATTTATAATTTTTCGAAACTTGAGCAAACTAACGACAAGATTATCAATACTCAATCTTATAACAATAATCTAGAAATAACGATTATAACTGTTGCCCATTTAGTAGATTATAAAAATCCCGAACTTTGGCTTAAAATTGCCCAAGAGTTAACTCACAAAAATGATAATATAAAATTCTATTGGATAGGTGATGGAGAACTTTATAATTTCTACAAAGAATATGAAAGCGATAATATAAAGTTTCTTGGAAATATAGATAACCTTAAACCTTATTACGATACTACTGATATTTATTTTCAACCCAGTAAAATTGAAAGCCAAGGTTTAGCAGTTTTAGAGACAATGAACTTAGGAATTCCTAGTATTGTTTCTAGTGAAGGAGGTTTGAAAGAATCTGTAATTGATGGATATAATGGATTTGTTATTGACTTAAACGATTCTATTGATAATATTTGTAATAGATTTGAGATGCTATTATCAGATAAGGAATTTTACAATAGATTCAAGAATAATTGTATTAAGTATTACGCAGATAAATTTTCAAAAGAAAAATGGTATAAATCAATGAATACAATAATTAATGGTAAAAATAAGGATAAAAAGTAAATGGCAGAAGAAATTTATTTTTCTATAATAATTCCAACTTTCAATAGATTAAAAGAGCTTAATAATTGTTTAAAGTCGTTAGAACTCCAAACTTATAAGAATTTTGAAGTTATTATAGTAGATGATAAATCTTCTACGGATATATCTGCTACCTTAAATACTGAAAAATTTTCCTTCTTAGTATATATTTATCGAAACTTGAAGAATATGGGGGCTGCCAAATCAAGAAATATTGGCATTGAAAATTCTCATTATAATTGGATTGCCTTTTTGGATGATGATGATATTTGGACTCCTAATAAACTATTTGTTTTATCTCAAGCAATTGAAGGTAATATTGAAGTTGATTTTATTTATCATAATGCAGAAATAATTATGGTAAATGAGAATTCAAGATACATAACTAAAAGAGAAATACCCAAAGAATATTTTCAAAAAATGCTTATTAAAAATTTGATAGGTGGAACTTCAATGGTAATCGTGAAAAATACCTTATTTGATAAATATGGAAAATTTGATGAGAAATTAAGATCAATTGAAGATTATGAATTGTGGATACGATTGTCAAAACATTTTAAACCATTGTATATAAATCAACCTTTAACAAAATATTTCTATAGAACTGATTGCAAAAGTCTAAATAAAGACATTGAAAGTAATCTTAAGTCTATGGCTTATATCCGTAATAAATACAAAGATGATATAAAAAAACTTAGCAAAAAACAAATGTCAGAGAAATATGAATATGAATTCTCTTCAACAGCTCACAGATTACTATTAAATTATAACAGAACTCTATCTTCAAAATATTATTTAAAAGCTTTTCTTGTAAGATTAAAAGTTAAATTTCTTATCGCTTCGATATTCTCTTTACTTTACCCTAAACTAATATTTAAACTAAGATAATCATGCTCTTTAATTCACTTCAATTCTTAATATTTTTTCCAATCGTAGTATTTCTATACTATCTCATTCCATTTAGTAAAAGATGGATTCTGCTATTAGTCGCAAGTTATTACTTCTATATGTGTTGGAGACCTGAATATATCATTCTAATAATAGTATCCACTTTGATCGATTACTATGCTGCAATTCAGATGGGGAAATATAGTGAAAAAGCAAAAAAGAAAAAATTCTTACTGCTTAGTCTTTTTTCGAACTTAGGATTATTATTTGCCTTTAAATATTTTAATTTTTTTAATAATTCGTTCAATGAATTATTTGACAGCTTCAACATAATGTACAATGTACCTACTTTTAATTTGTTACTGCCGGTTGGCATTAGTTTTTATACTTTTCAAACATTGAGTTATTCAATCGATGTATATAAAGGTAAAAAAGAACCTGAAAAACACTTGGGAATTTTTGCGGTTTATGTTTCGTTTTTTCCACAGTTAGTTGCCGGTCCGATTGAACGATCAACGACTCTTCTTCCACAATTCAGAAAAAAGATCTCTCCTAATTATAATAATATCACCGATGGCTTGAAATTAATGATGTGGGGATTCTTTAAAAAAATTGTAATCGCTGATAGATTAGCTGTGGTCGTGAACAATGTATATAACAATGTTCATGATCATAATTCACTGTCTTATACAATTGCAACATTATTTTTTGCTTTTCAAATATATTGTGATTTCTCAGGATATTCAGATATCGCAATTGGGGCATCACAAGTTATGGGCTATAATTTAATGGACAATTTTAAAAGACCCTATTATTCAAAAAACATAGCTGAATTTTGGAGAAGATGGCATATTTCTTTGTCAACTTGGTTCAAGGATTATTTGTATATTCCGTTAGGAGGGAACAGAGTATCAAAAGCAAGAATATATTTCAATCTTTATCTCACATTCTTAATAAGTGGCATATGGCACGGTGCCAACTGGACATTTGTTATGTGGGGTTCTTTGCATGGATTTTATTTGATCTTTGGGAAGATCACTTATAATTTCAGGACTTATTTATCCCAAAAGATATTTAATCACAAATTCAACAATTTTAGACAATACTTTAATATAATTACTACTTTTATACTCGTATGTTTTGCCTGGATATTTTTTAGAGCGAACAATTTATCAGATGGCTTTTATATAATAAAAAATATTTTGCTGAATTCAACATCTCTATTAGATATTAGTAGCTATAAAGAAACTTTCGCTACTTTAGGATTAGAAACATATGAGTTAGTTATAGCATTTGTATCAATTATCTTACTTGAAACATTTCATTTATTACAAAGACACCAAAGTATTAGGCATATGTTAAGAGATAAACCACTGGCAATTCGATGGTCAATATACTTTGCCTTAATTCTTCTAGTACTTTTATGGGGTTATTCATCCGAGCAAGCTGAATTTATTTATTTTCAATTCTAAGAGGAAATTTTGTCAAATAAAAAAAGATTAATATGGTTTATATCATTACTATTGATAGTGTTGGTTTCACTAAGTGCAATATATGATTCACTAGCAGGAACAAGAACAGAAAACTATGTTACTAATCTAACATTAACACCTAAAGAAATTAATTATCTATTCGTTGGTGATTCACATGGATCAGATGATTTAGATGAAAATACTTTAAATGTGGGATCATATAACATTTCTCAGCCAAGTGATAATTTCAAAGATATTTATGCTAAATTATTGTATCTAATAAATCTAAATACCCAAATTAATAATCTCGTTATAGAAATAGATCCGCATTTATTTGCAAATTATAGGATATCTCAAAATAATAATGAAATGATTCTAAATTATCTTGATTTCAAGAATTCAAAAAAAATATATAAAGTTAATATCCTAGAGTACTATCTAAGAAAATGCCCAATAATATCCCAAAAAAACAGAAATTTTATTTTTAAGGCATCTTTAAAAAAAATAATTAATCTATTCGAATCAAAACAACGATTTCATACTCTAACAATAAATAAAGGAATTAAAAACAAACTAAAATCTCAAAACGATGAAGAAGCACTAAAACGTATCATGTATCATTATTCAAATGGAATACTTGATGAAAATGAAATCAAATACTATTTCACTAAAATAATTGAAATTGCCAAAGATAATAATATTAATATCATAGGTATAAGATATCCAATTAGCAAATATTACTTCCTGCATTCTGAAAATCAACTATTTCAAAACTATATCACTGAAATTGATTCATTTATAGAATCACACATAACAACTATTTATGATTATAAAACTATATTTTTGGAACAAGATGAATATTTTGCCAATTCAGATCATCTAAATGAAGAAGGTGCTAATCATTTTTCAAAAATATTAAAAAATGATATTGAAAAAAGGTGATGTTATTAATGAGCGAGTGAACATATTAAGAGGAATGGCGATCATTGGAGTAGTAATTATCCATACCACTTTTTATTTTACTGAAATCACTACACTTTCTCCATTAGTAGTGATCCTGGCAGGAATTGACATATATTCCCATTTCGCGGTTCCTTTATTTATAATTATTTCTGGATATGTATTAGGGTTAAAATATTGTGATAACTATAGCATTAAAACATTCTATAAAAAAAGAATTAATCGAATAATAATACCTTATTTATTGTGGTCAATTTTATATATTTCATTAAATTTTTCTACAAGTGGAAATATTTCTGAAATATTATTTATGCTTTTAACCGGAAATGCTTATTATCATCTTTGGTTTTTCTTTTTAATATTCCAATTATACCTGATCTTCCCATTCTATCGAAAATTAATTAAAAACAATAATTTAATATTCATCCTTTTTCTCCTGGCAATCCAAATTACATTTAATCATTTTAAAACAGACGTTTTCGAATCTGGACATATTAAATTAGTATTTGAAAGACTTTTTTTATCACATTTATTTTATTTCAGCCTTGGCATATGGTTATCAGACAACACTAACAAAGCAAAAATATTTTTACTGAGTATAACCAAAAATAAAAATTTAATTATTTTATCTTTTACTTTGTTGAGCTCTTTTTTATTTAGCTTTAATTGGCTTGCTTCAATAAATCATTTTTTTGAAATAAATAAATATTATGTGATTGCTGAACATATAATTTTGCCTCTAACTTTTTTGATGATCATTATTAATCTTTATTCTTTATCATCTGTAATAAACTCTAGTAAATTGAAAAATGTTTTTCTCATTCTGTCAAAATATTCATTTGGTATTTACTTATCACATGCTTTAATACTAAGAATATTAGTAAAAATTATGGAAAAATTATATATAACTCATGATAATATATTATTTTATGTCTCTTCTTTTGTATTTACATTTATCTTAAGCATTTTATTTTGCTATATCATTGAGAGTACAATATTTTCCAGATACCTGATCAGTCTTAAGCAAAAGATAATATAAATAGATAATATTAAAGTCATTTAATTTCCTCTTTACTATTTCATAAAAATACTATATTTTTCAATGTGTAGCTAATAATTTAATAAAGACTGATAAATGAACATTAAAGTATTACTTCCCGTTTCGTACGGAGATGAGCTTAAATATTTCAAACTGGCGTTGAACAGTATTTTACATCAATCATATGCTGATTTTGATCTTATACTTTGCATTGACGGAAAAATAAATGACGATATCGATCTTTATGTCAATTCTCTAGTAGATAGAAGAATTACAATCATGAGAAATAAAGAAAATATTGGTTTAGCTGCAACTTTAAATAAAGCTCTAAAAAAATATCCTGCAGATATATATTTTAGAATGGATGCGGACGATATTTCACATAGAAAAAGATTTGAAAGAACTCTAGAAGAATTCAAAGCTGATGAATATCTTTTGATCGTTGGTACTGAATGTATTGAGATTGATAAGAATGGTACAGAGATATTTTATAAAAATATGCCTTATCAGGTTGATATAAAAAAATGGGCATTTACCAGAAATCCATTTATACATCCATCTGTTGCTTTCAGAAGTGAGTTCTTTAATATTGTTGGTTATTATAATGAGAAATACAAGAAGAGCCAGGATTATGATCTTTGGTCAAGAGCAGTTGTAAAAAATGTTAAGATGAATAATATTCATGAGCCTTTAATATATTTCAGAGTAACTGATAAGTTTTGGAAAAACAGAACTTTATTCAGCAATGTTAAAAATGAAATGAGAGTATCATTTTACCTTGTGAAGAAACTTCATGGATATTTTCAAGTTCCAAAAATACTAGCAAAAACTTTCCTTCGATTTATGCCTGTCTGGGTAAATAAATTATTTTACAAATACGGTAGATAAATTAGTTAGAACTAACACATATTATAAAATTATTCCGAACTCTCTGCTGTTACATAATAGAAATATTTTCTTTCCGGCAAGATAGCATAATATTCATAATATAACGCACTTGTAGTTCCTATCTCAACAAAACCACTGTATGGGTTCTCGGATCTATAAATATGGTAAATTACTGCTCCTGGTACTTGCTCCCAGCTTAAACTTAGGGAATCTTGCTCCATCGAGATTAAGGTGTTACTTGGAGCTGTTAAGCCAGATAATGATAATGTCAATTCTTTTACCGCAATAAGATCATTTGAGTCAGTTACTGCTAAAAGTATATCCCAATTAGTTTGACCTCTGGGTACTATAGTCCCATATAATACTCCATCATTACTCACAATAATACCTGCAGGATATGGATTTGTAACAAATGAAGTTGTTATGTTTGATTGTGTAGTTATGTTTGAATAATCTGAAATAAATGTACTTTCTTGGGAACCATTAGAGACAGCAATAACTCTTTCAACAAAATCTGAAAATTCTCCATAGAAAAATTCAATTTTCCCATCTGAAAACAACTTAGTATAAAAATCAAAAGAGCCTGTACTCGAACCTGTACCCAAACCTGAACCAGATCCGATATCTGTATCTGGTATTGCAGTTTTCCAATTTATTATAACATAATTTTCATTAGCAAAATAATAAATTCCACCTTCATCACCTAATGTGAACTCAGCAGCGCAAGGCGCAATAGTTTTTGTACTGTAAACGTCATCTAATGTTTTTACATTTTCGTATGATGCTCCATCAAATGTAATTGCTCCATTGGTTGTTATTGTAATGGAACTAATCAGATTGTTAAAATATGGAAACTTAAAATCTAGGTCGATCACTACAAAACCATCATTATCTTCTGACATGTTTAATTCAATTAGACTATCCGTTGTAAAAATAGGAGGATCAGGAACCTCATTGTAATTAATCAATACATCCCAGTTATACGGCTCAGTTCCTTTGTCAGCTGAAAGTGTATAAGAATATGGTACTTCTTGAATAATCTCTGGAAGAGTAGACGAGGTAACAGCTAAACCATGTTGTAGAATAATTGTAGCGTAAGTTGTTTCTCCTGGTAAAATATCTATATTTGTTTTGTCACTCACGGTTTCAACGCCCTCCCCATCAATCGTTGAAAATGATATAATCTTTCCCATTCCTCCATTACCACTCAATTGTTCTACGCAAAGAAACAATAATACATCTTCTCCATAGAGTATTTGATTCAATATTGGTGATATATCTAATCCGAACTCTATAATATTTCCAATACCATTCATTCCTATACTATCTCCACCCTGGTAATTAAAATGTGGAAATTCAATAGTATACTCTGGTTCTGTAGCTGAATGGGAATAAGCAATGCCAACCTTCACTTTTATATCATTTCTTTCATCATAGTCAATCGCTGCTTTTATCTTAAGTTGCGGTACAACAGGTTCACCCACTTCTATAGAATATACTCTGTTAAGATAAATTCCTCCCTCTGTATGATGTAAAGCTAAAGTTCTATACATGACCCATGCTTTTCCACTATCTGCCCAAGTTTCTCCCCAAGAATTTACCAGCCTTACTCCTCCGATCTCCCAATCCTTCATATCTACAATACTATCACCTGTAATATCAATATCATTTGTGTATTTTCCATCATTATTATAATCCCAACGAATAGAATCATTATACCCTACTAATGTCATCGAGTGATCAATGTATGAGTCCCATCTTAAAATCACCTTCTCACCATTACAATACGAATCCTGTGACAAAGTATCAATCTGCATTGAATCGGTCACACCGGCAGAAAACAATACAATTCCTCCTGCTGAAGAAACGTTACAATGATCGTTGAACCATTGTTTAAGTGTTGCTAGTCCTTCAGGAGTTCCGACAGGTATTGACAATTCTTCAATACTGCGATTTCGCATACCACTTTCATATTTACCATACCCGTTCAACCACAATTTATACATCGTATCAGGATTATCTGACGGCCATAATCCTCCATAGGTTTCAACATTCGGAATACCACCTTTCATAGCAAAATCCCAACCCTGATAGAATTGTGTGCCCGTTTCTGGGTCTGCATTATTTAAAAAATTATATGTATAATGTGTTGGGTACTGATTTTCTATTAAATCTGCACTTGTCTCATTTGAAAAATTTTGTTCGTAAGTATAAACATAGGCTATCGATGTAGCTTGAGCACAACTACCACCTTTTTGATTAAATACAGGTCTGAAATAGGGTAATAATGAGTTATCAATTGTATAAGGAAGACTTTCTTTCCTGTTTTTGTAAATTTCAGGGAGAGTTAAAATAGGGAATGAATCAATTTTTTTTTTCTGATCTCTAGAAAACTCTGATGTACCTCCAGCATACCATGGTTCACCATTAGGGTCGGAGTTAGTGTTGATCAGCTGAGAATTTAAAATACTGAAGCAAATTGTAATCAATATTGGGATAATTTTCTTTATCAATGTATACTCATTCTTAATATAATTAATGCAACCAATGATAAATAAAGTAACTTATGCACAATTGATTTGCAAGAAGAATATATGAATGTTTTTCAATAACTGATATTAATCATGATTCTTTTGTAACCTTTGCATTATCTTTGTTAGTGAATACTTACTAACATGGAAAAATCATGAGTGAATTGACCGCAAGACAACAGCAGATACTAAACACTTCTATATCTATTATTGCACAAGAAGGAATTCAAAACCTTACCACAAAGAACTTGTCTGCAAAGATAAGTGTATCTGAAGCTGCCTTATATAGACATTATGACAGCAAACACAGTATTCTAATGGGGATACTTGATATGTTCAAAGAATTTTCAGAAATGCCTGAAATTCCTGATGGCAAAGAACTCTCCCCTGTTGATAAGATAGAATTGTTCCTTACAGACAGATACGAAAAGTTCTCTGTAAAACCTGATTTGGCAAAAGTAATGTTTTCTGAAGCTCTATTTATAAATGATAAAGAACTCTCTGAAAAATCCAGATTGATAATGCACGGACACAAAGAGATAATCGTAAAGTTCATCAAAGAAGGCATGAAAAACGGATCTATCAACAAAGATCTTGATCCAGTATCTGTTTTCAGAACTATCATAGGATCGATGAGATTACTTGTAACTCAATGGTGCTACAATGGAAATACTTTTGACCTCAAGAAAGAAGGAATGAAACTATGGTATAATATAAAAATAATGATACAGTAAGGGTCGCAGATCTGCGACCCCTACATAATCGTAAAGACGTTGCACCGCAACGTCTCATAAAAGGAGATAAATAATGGCTAAAAGACAGATAATAAAAATAGACGCTAAACTTTGTAACGGATGTGGTAACTGTATCCCTGATTGCCCGGAAGGCGCGCTTCAAATGATCGATGGAAAAGCAAGATTGATAAGTGATCTCTTCTGTGATGGGCTTGGGGCTTGTATAGGTAACTGTCCAGTCGGAGCGATCTCTACCGAAGAAAGAGAAGCAGGTGAATACGATGAAGCTCTAGTCATCGAAAATATTATCCCCGCAGGAACTAATACTATTAAAGCTCACTTGAAACACCTGAACGATCATGGGCTGGACAAATATGTAAATCAGGCAATTCAGATACTTACTGCTAAAGGAATTGATATTCCTGAATTTAGAAATGCACCTTCAAGTTGTGCAACTGGAGGATGCCCTGGAAGTTCTCCACAGACAATTCCTGATAATCATGATATCGGAACTGTTCTTTCAAGCGGTAAATCACAACTTAAGCATTGGCCGGTTCAGTTACATCTCATAAATCAGAACGATCCGAGCTTTGACAATGCAGATATTCTAATTGCCGCTGATGGAGTTATGGCATCATATCCGAATTTTCATGAAAAATTTCTAAAGAATAAAAGACTTATAATATTCTGCCCTAAACTTGATCAGGGAGTTGAAAGATACATTTCAAAACTAGCTTACATATTTAAAAACAAGAGTATCAAATCTATTCACGTTGTTAGAATGGAAGTTCCATGCTGCGGTGGAATGGAAGTAATAGTTCAAAAGGCACTTGAAATTGCAGGTGTAAGCAAAATGGTAAAACTTGATGTCATATCCATCAGCGGAAGCATCCTATAAACCCGTAAAGACGTTGCACCGCAACGTCTCAAACAAGGAGAAATAAAATGAAGACGATAAAAGTATCTGAAGTAGAAAAGAAAAATACACCTCATGGTGTCGATGCCAGGGATCTATATTCAACTGACAATGCCTTGGTAGTGCACATACAACTACAACCCGGAGAAAATCTGATAAAGCATATTACACCGGTTGATGTTTACTTCTATGTACTTGAAGGTGAAGGTGTTGTTGAGATCGGAGATGAAAAGAAAACAGTAACGAAAGATACACTGATAGACAGCCCTAAAGATATACCTCACTGCTGGTACAATGAAAGTGATAGTGTTCTGAGAGTACTTGTAAATAAAGTTCCAAGACCATCGAATAAAACTAAATTGTTATAAATTTTACGGAGATATGATATGAAGACAATAGATCCAAACACTTTAGAAGTAATATATGACCAGGATGGTATAATAGGAAGAAAGATGACTGTGAATTCGAATTTTGAGATAATACACATGACTCTTCAGGCAGGATCATATCTTAAACCTCACAAAACACCTTTCGATTCAGAATTTTTCATTCATAAAGGAGATGCCGTTTTGTTAATCGGCGATGAGAAGATTCAGGCAAAGGAAGGAACGATCATGGCCTGCCCTGGTGAAGTTGATCATGGTCTAAGAAATGATTCTGGTGAAGTAATAATAATTTTAGTGATAAAGAAATTCAAATAACAAAAACAAGCTTGGATAAGGCGACTTGAATCCCTTACCATAGCGCAAAAAAAGGAGAATAAAATGAGCATGTATTGTTTTCAATGCCAGGAAACTATCGGCAACAAAGGTTGCAGTTACGCAAAAGGGTTCTGTGGCAAAACAGCCGATGTGGCAAATTTGCAGGATCTGCTTATTCATGCGTTAAAAGGGATGATGGTTTTCAGATCAAAAGCAACAATGGAGATCAGGAAAGAGCACGCTGAGCAATGTAATGATATTGATAAGTTTATTTTAGATAAACTGTTCTCAACAATTACAAATGCCAACTTTGATAGAAATTACTTCATCAAAGCTATCAAAGAAACTATCGAAATGCGTGAAAAGGGGAAAAAACAAGTTGTTGAAATGGGTATCGATCCAGGACCTCTAGCGCTTCACGATGTTGCTACATTCACAATTACTGACGATAATATTGATGAGAAAGCTTCTCAAGTGGGAGTTCTGAGAACAGAAAATGAAGATATTCGTTCGCTTAGAGAGCTAATTACTATTGGGATCAAAGGTATGGCAGCTTATTCTGATCATGCTTTAAGACTTGGTAAAGAAGTAAAAGAAATCGTTATGTTCATGGAAAGAGCACTTCTTGCTACACTTAATGATTCTTTGACTGCGGATGAGCTTGTAGCTCTAGTAATGGAAACTGGAAAATATTCTGTTGACGCAATGGCAACACTTGATGC
>JAQICF010000020.1 GCA_027858795.1 Candidatus Delongbacteria bacterium
CAGTCTGTACTTTATCAGCAAACTCATAAATAACAATTCATGTCATTACGGATTCGCTTTCGGTCGACCACAAGGATTCGACCCTACAGTTTATCTCTCATATCTTATCACTTATCACTCATCACTTATCACTTATCACTCATCACTTATCACTATTCTTCCACTACATATTTATCAATATAGAATTTCAATGACTGTTTTGAAAGTTTAATTTCATCAGCTAGAGGGAAATAGAATAAGTACCACGGTTTCTTAAGTTTTATCAAAGTATATAAGAAATTATTCTTAATTTTGAATGAGAATAGGTCAACTTTTATACCAGGGAAGAGGTTAAGCATATTTTTTAACATTCCAGCTGTTTGATCTCCGGAGCTTTTATTTAAGAAATCAAGCAGATATTTTGCATCACCTGCAGAAATCTTTGAGACATTCATTTCTCCGTTCAAATTCGGATCATTCAGAATGTCTAATCCTTGAGAATTCAATGTCATTGTAGTATTCAATTCAGTGGAAGCTTCTTCAAAGTTCTCTTTATTGGATAAATAGTACGTATTCATTCCTGAAGCCATGAAATGAAGATCCACGACAGCTCTTTTTATAATGCTGTCATCTAACTTTCCTTCTCCAATGTCCAGTTTTAAAAATCCTGTCGCATTTCCATCAAGTAACTCGAAATAATATCTATTGATAGTCAATTTATTATCATCGAAATACATATCGATATCGAGTTTCTTCATTTTATCTTTAAGCATAGGATGATTTATCTCTATCTCATCAGCGGTTATAGTTGATACGGGCAATCCATATTTTGCATAAGTATCCCTGTTCTCAGAATATTCTCTGAAGTCAATATCATCATCGTACATTTTTTTTGTAATAAATTCTGCTTTTGAAATATCATATTCAGGTAGCTTCAATGTTAAATTGAAAGGGAATTGAATGTTCATATTATTTATCTGAGCATACTGAGTTCCTACTGAGTCCAAATTTACTTTTGCATTGAACCCCTTTATTCCTTCAGTATGGTTAATTACATAAACGTAGTTCGTATCACCGGTAATCTTTGTAGTACCAGATATCATACCTTTGATATTCTCAAGTTGAGATACGATAGGATATTCTTTTCTGAGACCGATACAATGCTGCGCTTCTAAAGTAAAAGTTGGAACTTTGGTTGAAATGTCTGCTTTTCCTGTTAATGATGCTGAAGTCTGAATATCAGGTAATTCAATTTGGGCTTTATTTATTCTGATCTCACCATTCTTGCTGTAAGTAACAGAGTTGGTCAGGTTTATATCTCCTTTAATATCCATAGATTCGAGTAATCCATCCATGTCAAAGTCTATAATATTTACATCACCGACCAAACTTATACTATTCTCATTTGCAATGATCTTCTCGGTTATTTGCAGATGGTCCTTTATCAATATATTGTCATGAGATAAATTCTCTATCCTCATATTTATATCAGCAGTACCACTTCCCGACATTTCAGCATAGTTGAATTTTCCCTGAGCATCCAGTTCTACATTTCCTTTTTCTATTGTGGTGTTTGCAACGATCTGCTCCTGAGTTTCTTTGACCAGGTCTAATACTCCAACAAGATCGGTCTTCGTATTAAAATTTCCGATATCGATTATACTATTTTCCAGATCAACTTTAATATCTGAAAAAAATGTTTCATTGAAATCTGCCAACTTAGCATTAAGAGTATCCAATGTGATCTTATTTGACAGAAATTTTTTCAGATCAACTTCCATGTATGTATTTACTTTGAAATCATTTAATGGTGTAAGTAACTTGTCTTTTTCAGATTGAAGGGTGAACATTGTTCTCAAATTGAAATTATTATATAGTTTTGCTTTCTTGAAAATCAGATCTTCTTTGAAAGCTAGTGTAAGTCCTTTTGGAGCTTCTGCAACAATCATATTTGGGTTTAGGTTTTCTGCTGTTACTTTAAGCTCAATATTGATATTCTTAATAATTGATCCAACAGAGTAATCTATCAGTTTAGTAAGATCAGCTTGAAGATCCATGCTGATACTACCATTTAATATCTCTCCGATACTTGCAGTAATTGATATATTCTCAGGTTTCAATTCTTTACTTATTTCCGGGATTATCTTTGCTGAAATGTTTCTAACTTTATACTTTTTCCCCTGAACATTTGCGGAAATATTACCAATCCTGGAATCAACATCAATATTACTTTCAGATAAATTCAGATCTTTGGTGTTAATAGCAACTGAAAATCCAACTTGAGTACTAATATCACTTATCACTGCGTAAATATCTTTTTCACGGTATGATGTTTTTGAAGAATTGAAAGATACTTCACCTGAAACTTTAGTATCTCCAGATGTTACTTCATGTGTTAAATCTAAATTATTAACATTCAGCTTTGTATCCTCTAAAATTATCGGAGGAAGTTCCACAATGTTATTTTCTTTGATCAGATCCAAAGCTTTTTGAAAGTCTATCTGTGCAGTACTAATATTGATCTCGGCTACTTGAGAACTTGAAACATTTGAGACTTTTCCAGAGAGCTCAGCATTAATAATATCTGCAAAGTTTAAGGTTAACTTGTCAATATTCAGAGAATCAGATCTAAGGTCATAATTGGCTTCCAAATAGACATTCTTGTCACCGATGTTTTCTAAGTTAATATCTTTATTCTTGAAATTTATCCCGCTCAAAACGTGAGATATTTTTACATCGATCTTTTCGTTTAGAACCTTAACATTCATTTCAAGGTTCTGTTCTACATTCACATTATTATCTTTATCGCTGAAGGACAGAGAATTTTTTTCGGCTGTAGAAATTGAAAGATCAACTTTCATGTCTTCGATGGATTTGAATTGAACATCAGTGAGTTTGATATTATATCTTGGAAGCTTTGTTTTCATAGGAGCTTCAGTAGACCTATCCTCGTAAATGAGTTCAATATCATTGATCTCAAGATCTATCTCAAAATTCGACCCATTCTCATCATCAATTCTTTCAGGTTCTTCTCTGATCTTCTGGTCACCCATGAATTTCTCGAGAATGCCATCAAAGTTAAATCTTCCGTTTTTGTCTCTGACAACAATGATTCTTGGATGTTTAACTATAAGTTTACTTACTACAAGTTTTCTATCTTTCAATGGTAGAAGGTCATATCCAAGTTCAAATGAATCAAAATTGAAAAGAGAATCAGGGATCGAATCATCCTTAATACTTAAGTCATTAATTTTGATACCGTTGAATAAACTGAAATCTAAATGATTTATCTGAAGTGATATGCCGTAGTTGTCCATAACGTATTTTTCTATCTGAACTTTAACAAATGAGGAAGGGAAGAAATATTGTAAGGTCAGAAATACTCCCAAAAGAAAAAGCAGGAATAATCCTGCAAGGTATAAAAATAGTTTAAATATTTTCTTTTTGGTTATTTTCATTTTTTCTTGTTTCTCGAATACAAGTTAGATTGTTGAGAGACGTAGCAGTGCTACATTGATGTGAACGTCTTTACAATCTTTTTATTTTTTCAACAACTTTATACTAAACTCCGTTCCACCTTCAACATTTTTCAAACTGTAATCATATCCTTCATATTTATCCAGGATCATTTTTAAAAAATACAGATCTAAGCCAGATCCTTTTGGATCATCATTATCACATTCTTCACTATAACCTTTTTTTGTAGTAAATAATGGTTGAAACAGCTTAGACTCATCTTTAATTTTATTTCCGTTACAGAAAATAGTCAGATCAACGTAAGAACTATGATTAGAAGTTTTATATATAATTTGATTAGTTTCGGCTTCGTTAAGGTGGGTTGAGTCAACTGCATTTATTGAAATTGTATAAAGTAGTAAATAAATGTCCCTGTATTCCATTTTAATAAATGGATTCCCTTCTAAATCCATTGTAACTTCTGTATCATGCTTGAATCTCTTGTCAAATTTGAAAAACTCACAAAAGCTTTTGATCGTTCCATTGATATCAAGCATCTGAATTCCAGAATTACTTTCATTAAAGACCTTTTCATTGATGATCTTCATTAAACCGGTCAATTCAGTCATAGGTTGCTTTAGTTTTTCAATAGTATCAAGTAAACTTTCATATTCAGTTTTAGTAGCTTCAAATACTTCCTCATTCATCTCATCTTTTTTAGCTATGAGTTTCTTGATCTTCATCTGTGTTTTCATTGAAGTTATTTGCAATTTGGAGTCAACAGCGGTGATCTTACCATTTATATTGTGAATAAATCCAGGCATCAGCTTACCATATTGCAGATAATAATAGATATCCGTCAATTTTTCTATGATCTTTTTTTCCATAACAAACCTACACTAAATATTTAGCTATATTAAGTTAAGATTAATATAAATTTATAAGTTATTATAGGCAAGGAATAAAAAAGGTGAGAGGACGCACTATTTTAAAATCATTGAAATAAGGTCTTTCGAATGTTATATTGAGAAAAAATTATAGTGAGTTGATCTTACACAAAGTTGATCCGATACAGTGAGTTAATCTTATATGATGAGAATATTATTAATATCTGTTACTTTATTTACTTCACTTCTTTTTTCTCAAACGGATTCAACGGAAATAAAGGGTGATTACATAATTTTCCCATTTGGTTTTTACACAACAGATACAAGTGTTGCCCTGGGTACATTTTTCAATTATAACTGTAACGATGAAGATAAAGTATTTAGTAATCTTATTTACACATTCAAGGATCAGAAAATATTTTTTGTAATTACAGAGAAAAAGATCAAAAATATCTTCTTAGAGAATAAATTCTGGCTTGAGGATTATTATTTGGAGTATTATGGTTTTGGAAATGATACAGAGTTGGGGGATGAGTTTAAGTATGGGTATTTTTTTCTTGAGAATCGTATAGATGTCGGATATGAATTTATAGGGAGCTGGAAAACTTTTTTCTCATTGAATAATTTTTACTACAGTCCGGGTTATAATTCAAATGACATCTCTGAACTGGAAGATAAAGATATTTATTCAACAGGAGTTGGACTAAAGATCAGATACGATACTGTTACGGACAATTTCTATCGGGATGGTTTATTATTTGAAAATTCATTCCTATATTTTCCTGAATTTCTTGGAAAATCAAAGACACATAATATTTTTGAAAGCCAATTTGCTTACTATAAATCGATTAATGAGTCAGCTATAAATCTTCAATTGATCACAAGAATTGTTGGGGGAGAACCTCATTATCATCAGTTGTCATCATTAGGTGGGAGTTCTATTTTAAGAGGATATCCTGAAAGACGTTACGTTGATAGAAATATGATAGCTTTTCAATCTCAATATGATGTTTTAATTTACAAAGCTGTTTCATTAGCTTCTTTTTTATCTTTCGGAGATGTATTCAATGAAATTGATGATCTTTCTGTGAAGAATATTAAAGTTGCCTACGGGGGAGGGTTTATCTACAAAATTAAAGATCTCGGTATCCGGGTCGAAGGTGCCAGTTCTCTCGAGGGTAATTTGTCGATCATTATCACTGGAGCAAAAGCTTTTTAATTATTACTTCCTGGCATCAAGCTCTTTCTTTACTTCTTTCGCAGTGTAACCTTTCTTTGATTTAGCCATATCTTTCACACTTCCCTCAAATACAAGTTTTCCACCAGTAGGGCCACCGTCAGGACCTAGATCAATTACATGGTCACAATTCACTATCACATCAAGGTTGTGTTCAATAATAATAACAGTGCTATTCGTATCTCTGAGTTCCTTAAGAACATTTAGTAGATGTTGAATATCTAAAAAATGTAAACCTGTTGTAGGTTCATCAAGAATATAAACAGTACCTTCTCTTCGGCTTTTGGAAAGTTCTTTGGCAAGTTTTATTCTCTGAGCTTCTCCTCCGGATAATGTAGTAGATGGCTGTCCGAGTTTCACATATCCCATACCAACTGCCATCAACGTTCCAAGCTTGTTTTTCAATGAAGGGATGTTTTTGAAAATTTCGTAAGCTTCCTGAACATCCATGTTTAAAATTTCATTTATATTTTTCTCTTTGAAGGTTGCTTCAAGAGTTTCGGAATTATATCTTTTGCCGTTACAAACATCACATTCAACATAAACATCGGCCAAGAAGTGCATTTCAATTTTAATTACACCACTACCTTGACATTTTTCACAGCGACCACCTTTGACATTGAAACTGAAACGTGATTTAGTATAGCCTCTCATACGGGCAAGTTTTGTTTTTGCCATGATGTCTCTGATAGCATCAAATGCACCAATATAGGTAACAGGATTTGATCTCGGTGTTCTGCCAATAGCTTTTTGGTCGATCTTAATTAACCTGATCTCAAAATCTTTGAATTTCTTACCGAAAGCATCTTGAATGTAAATCTCTTTATAATTTGCTTCTATCTTTGAAGTAGGATCTTTCAGATCATCTTTATTTCTAGCCATAGATTTCAAAGCTGGGTATAAAGTATCCATAACAAGACTACTTTTTCCTGCACCTGAAACACCAGTAACAACGGTCATCTTATTCAAAGGGAAACTAATATCTATTTTTTTTAGATTATTAGTAGATACTTTTGATAATACGATATTTCCTGCATTTTCGATCTTCTCGTTTTTGAGCATCACATTCTTTCTACGGAAAATATAATCAGAAGTATGTGTCTTCTTTTTCTCCAGATTTTTAAAATTACCTTCATAGGTGATATCTCCACCATATATTCCTGCTTCTTTACCGAAATCAACCAGCGAATCCGCAGATTCAATAGTTTCTCTGTCATGTTCAACAACAATTACAGTATTCCCTTTATTTTTAAGCTCGATAAGGTTGTCAAGAAGCTTCTTGTTATCTTTTTGATGCAATCCTATGCTTGGTTCATCAAGAACATAGATCACTCCTGTAAGACCACTTGCTATTTGACTTGCCAGTCTTATTCTCTGAGCTTCACCACCTGAAAGCGTTCTGGCATTTCTATCCAGAGTCAAATACTGAAGGCCGACATTCATTAAGAAGTTCAACCTTTCACACATTTCTTTCTGTAATTCTTTTATTATTTCATTTTCTTTGTCAGTAAGATATTTCGGAAGATCTTTGATGAATTTTGTTAGTTTATTTATCTCCATAGAAGTTATCTGATCAATGCTGTGGGTATGTACTTTCACAGCAAGTGATTCTTTTCTCAATCTTTTTCCATCACAGGAAGTACATTTAGAATCTTTCATGTATGATTCATAATAATGTCTGGCCATATTCGAACTTGTTTCTCGATAACGTCTTTCTATTAAATTTGACAATCCTTCATATGAAGCTCTGATCACTCCTTTAAAACTTTTTGAAACGTAATTCATGGATAAGGTCTTTGTCGTTCCAAACATTATTGCTTCGAACAGCTTCTCTGGTATTTTATTCATTGGAGTTGAGAAATCTACTTTATAAGCATTAAAAAGACCTTCTATCTTTTTAAATTCCATGTTTTGTCCCATTGTATATGGAATAGCTCCTTGGGGAATACTTTTCTTAGGGTATTTAACAAGTTTATTAATATCTACAGTTTTCAAAAACCCCAGTCCATGACAATCATTACACATACCGGAGGGTGTGTTAAAAGAAAATGAATTCGGTGAGAGATCAGGATAACTTATGTGGCATTTTTGACAATAATTTTTTTCACTGTAAAGTTTTTGTTCTTTTTTATCAAGATCATCAATGATCAAATTACCACCGGAAAGCTTCAAAGCTATTTCTACAGATTCTGCTAAACGGCTTTTTATATCATCTCTTTGTTTTAACCTATCTACGATCACGTAAAGCTTATGAAACTTCTTCTCGTCAACATTTATCTCATCATCAAGAGTATATTCTTTACCATCGATAAGAACCCTGAAAAAACCTTCAGCCCGTAAGTAATCCAGCGAATTTTTTAAATTACCTTTCTGTCTTTCGATATATGGAGATACGATGACGAATTTACAATCTTCAGCTAAACTTTTAATAATATCATTTATGATCTCATCTAAAGCTCTCGAATGAACTTCATTTCCGCACTTATAGCAATATTGATGTCCTGCCCTTGCAAATAACATTCTGACAAAATCGAAAATCTCTGTTACAGTTCCAACAGTAGATCTGGGGTTGGATGAGGATGTTTTTTGCTCAATTGATATTGCAGGTGATAATCCTTCGATAGAATCAACGACAGGTTTTTTCATTATCCCCAGAAATTGTTTGGTATAATTTGATAATGATTCTACATATCTTCTTTGACCTTCAGTGTAAATTGTATCAAAAGCCATTGATGATTTACCCGAGCCACTTATTCCTGTAAACACGATCAATTTGTTTTTATCTAATTCAAGATCTATATTTTTTAAATTGTGCTCGTTTGCACCTTTTACAATTAATTTATCGGAAGATCCCATGATTTCATCCATTATATTATTTTGAATTACAAAGATACAAAAATCATAGATTATAATAAATGATTTTAATTAGAATTATTTATTTATTGATATTTTCGGATGTCGAAATTATTTGACATATTATAATATCCAAATAGTTGCATGTAATTTTTATTGTTTGACAAATCACGATTTTTTTGTTATATTGAGAATGATGGAAAGAAATCCGAGGGGATTTTATTTGATTTTTTGATTGAGAAGAAAGCTAAATACAGAGTTTTTTGTGATATTTCTAGAAAGAGTTGATAATAGAAATAAGAAACTTTGCCCTCTAATTTTTTTTCTAATGTGATCTCCATAATAAGTGGAGACAAAGGAGGAAATGATGAAGAAAGTTCTAGTGATACTGCTAATGTTAGCGGTCGTAGTATTTGGTGTAGAAAGATTGAAACCATCTAATTTTAAAAGTGCATTATCTGACAAATATGGATTGCCGTTGGATGATGGAACTTACAAAGTTACTTTCAAGTTCTATGACAGCTCTAAAGATGGTGTGTTACTTGAAGAAGAAGTTAAATTGGTCAAGTGTAAAGATGGAATCTGCATTGCCGAGCTAAAAAGTATACAGAAGTTAGTAAGGGATGGTTACGATGTCGTTTGGATAGGCATTAAAACAGACAATATACCTGAAAGTACTTTTAGGATAAGAAAATACTTGGATAAACCAATAAAATAATTCTTTTTGATATGTTTCTCAAAATTTAAACCTTCCCTTTACGGAAGGTTTTTTTTATTTTACACTAAGTTTTACAAATACAGGAGTTTCAAATTTTAAATAAAAAATTAATAGTCATAACAGGTCAAACAGCAACCGGTAAAACTACCTTAGCGGCTAATATCGCTAAACTTATTGACGGTGAGATCATCAGTGCTGATTCAAGACAGGTATATAAGTTCATGGATATTGGTACAGGGAAAGATCTTGATGATTTTACTATCGATGATAAAAAGATCCCCTACCATTTGATAAATATTTGCGAACCCGGGGAAGAGTATAATATTTACCGTTATCAAAAAGATTTTTTAGAAGTTTACAATAATATGATTTCCAGAGGGAAACAACCTATTCTATGCGGTGGTTCAGGTCTTTATGTTGAATCAGTTCTAAAAAACTACAAGCTAATGAATGTACCTATCAATGATGGATTGAGATTCTCATTAGAAGAAAAAACAGACGAAGAATTAGGGGAACTCTTACAAAAATATACAACTCCGCATAACACAACTGATCTCATGTACCGGAAAAGACTTATCAGAGCTATAGAAATTGCAGACTATCAATTAAAGAATAATATATATGAACAGCTTCCGGAGTTAGATCATATAATTTTTGGAATTCGTTTTGAAAGGGATCTTTTAAAAAAAAGAATATCTGAAAGACTTCGAGCAAGATTTAAAGAAGGCATGGTCGAGGAAGCTGAAAAGCTGATGGAAATGGGAATATCTAAAGATAAGCTAATTTATTACGGTCTAGAATATAAATTTCTAGCAGAATATCTTGATGGTCAATATAATTATAATGACATGTATCAAAAACTTAATTCTGCAATACATCGATTTTCCAAAAGACAGATGACCTGGTTTCGCAGAATGGAGAAGAATGGTTTTAAAATAAATTGGATAGATGGATCTCTATCATTAGAAGATAAAATTAAGACTGTCTTAAAAACAATATAAAAAAAACCCTTGAGAGTTCTCAAGGGTTTTTGGTGCCTCCTCGCGGAATTGAACCACGGACACAGGGATTTTCAGTCCCTTGCTCTACCGACTGAGCTAAGAAGGCATCCTAATTCGGTACGCGCTAAATATACAACTATAAAAAATTCTTGTCAACAGATATTTTTACCCTCTTGGATGGTATTGTTTGTATACCTGTTTTAGGTGTTCTCTATCTATATGTGTATATATCTGAGTTGTAGTAATATCAGCATGTCCAAGCATTTCCTGAACAGCTCTTAGATCAGCTCCTCCCTCCAGTAAATGTGTTGCAAATGAGTGTCTGAAAGTATGAGGATGTATCTTAATATTTAAATGAGCCATTTCGATATACTTTCTGACTATTTTCCAAAATCCCATTCGAGACATTGGATTTCCTCTGAAATTAAGAAATAATGTACCACCTGCTTTACCTTTTACTGCTAACTCAGCTCTGGCTTCATCAAGATATCTCTGTAAAAAATCTAAAGCGCTTTTTCCGATAGGAACGATTCTTTCTTTATTTCTTTTACCAATAACTCTAACTACGTTATCGGAGAATATCACTGAATTATAAGATATTGTTAATAATTCACTAATACGAAGGCCGCATGCATAAATCATTTCCAGCATTGCACGATCTCTTAGACCTAAATGTGTTTCTAGGTCAGGTAATTTTAAGAGTTTATCTATTTCATCAACAGACATAACTTCCGGTAATGTCTTAGGATGTTTAGGCGTTTCAATATGTAATGAAGGATTATTCGTAGAATAGTCTTCATTAACTATGAATTTATGTAGATTTTTTATTGAAGAAAGGTTTCGAATAATTGAATTAATATTTAAACCGATATCTCTAAGCTCAGTAACGAAATGTCTTATATCTGTAGCTTGAATTTTATCAGTAATATTAATGTTTTTCTCAGAAAGGTATTTTACATACCTGTTAAGATCATTGCTATATGATTCAAGTGTTAACTCAGAAAGTCCTTTTTCAAACAAAAGGAAATCGTAATAAATTTCAAGTATGTCTTCAAGTTTTTTCATAGTACAAAGAAGTTACTTGGTAATAGTATAAACTGTGGCTGCAGACAAACTTAACTGATAAAGTATTGTCGTGATATCCTTTGTTAGCTCAAAATAATCTATCTTATCATAGTCGTAAGGAACATAAACAATATCACCAGGCTCAATGTCATAGTTTAGAATGTTACTGAACCATCCTTTTTCTTTGATCAACTCTCCATTTGCCTTTATAACATAAATATTATCATCATCACCGGTATCAGTTATACCACCGACTTTATCCAGATAGTATTCAACTTCACTATTGTTTTCATTGTAAGTTATAGCGGTTTGCTGATATACTTCACCCATGACAAGGATAGTTCTTGATATTGACGGTACATAAATTGAATCGTTATTCATAAAGTAAAATTTTTCATGATTACCTTTTTCATCAATATCGATAATTACTCTTCCGGATGTTTCCAAAGAATCAAACTTATCTATATTCAATGCAGCAGCAAGATCTCCTTCACCGGAGAGTACCATTTTCATTTTTAGCTTATTATTTAATTCTTCTTTCAGTTCTCTTATCTTCTGAGATTGTTGTTTCTTAACTTTTTCTCGGAAAATCTGTGTTGATTTTATTTGTGCATTTTTTGTAAAACTTCCACACCTTTCTAATAGATCATCCAATTCCTCACTTTCTCTCAAAACATATGTCCCCGGAAAATTTACTTCTCCATAAATTCTTACATAGTTTACTTTTGCATAATCTTTTATTCTTCTAATAAATAGGATGTCATTTACATTTAATTTAACATTATCAATTTGGCTTAATGATATCTTCCTGGTTTTTAAAGATTTATTACTCTTGTTTATACCAGAAACAACTTCTATTGAATCCGTCAAAGCATCATAAGTAAATCCACCTGATAGCTTTATAAGATCAGAAACAGTCATGTTTTTTGAGTGTATGTAAGCTCCGTTGTTCTTCACATGTCCGTATACTCTAACGTATTGAACAGGATGATTAGCAAAGTAATTGAAAATATGAAGTTTGTCATCAGCTTTTAATTTAAAGGACTCAACATTAACATCTGTATAATAATCATAGCCATCTTTACCCTTGTTTCGAATAATGAGATTGCTGTTTATGTCACCATTAGCGGTTAGTCCTCCTGCATATCCAATCAAAGTGTTTACAGGCATATCTGAAGTGTATTTATAATTACCTTTTTTATTGACCTCTCCCGAAATCGTTACAGTTGGGAGAAAGGATATTGAATCTAAGCTGAATACTTCGATTGTATCACGAGGGAAGATTTGGATTTTGTTATCACCTTTTTGTTCTAGTACTTTCTTTGGAGAGAAATTCAACAAAAGATCTCTTTTTCCCATTCCTTGCTTTCTAATGATATTTCCATAATCCAGATTAGTATTTTCATTAAGGATCTCGTCAGTGTTTAAAATATTTCCCAAGGTCATATCTTTAGTAAACTGTATTTTTTTATTATGTCTAAAATTACCTTTGAGATAAACATATTTTGAATTATAAACCAGAGTTGAGAAAACTCTAACGATATCACCATCATTAAGAGTAGTATTGCTTGCAAGTGTAACTGATTCAGATATAGACCTTCCTTTTCTATCTAAACCTTCTATTTCAATTCTTGAAGTATCCGAGAATGGAGTTAATCCCGCTATTTTAAGTATGTCAATTAACGTTTCACCTTTTTTATATTCGTAAATTCCTTCTCTTTTTACATTGCCGGCAATAGCAACTTGTTTGCCGATCAACGGAACGAAAATAGTTTCATTTGATTGGAGTATATGTTCTACTCTTTTTCCAAAGAACATCAAAGAATAAAGATCCACTTGTTTTGCTTGTCCATTTTCCGGGATCAGTCCAATATTTCTAAGTGAGCCTTCAGACGACACTCCACCGGCTAAAGCAAGTGTTTCAAAAATACTTGAGAATGGCGAAACATTATATATACCGGGTTTTGCAACATTACCAACAACGAATACAGTTATAGGTTTAACACCCGATAGTCTTATTGTATAATTGATTCCACTAATTGATCCCAATTTATCTGAAATGGCTTTTTTAGCCTGTTTATAATTAAGTCCTGAAACATCGATCTTACCTATCTGTGGAATGATAATATAGTTTTCATTTGTAACATCAATAGCATAATTTTTATCCATTGCACCCCAAATGTCAATTATGAATTCATCTCCTTGAGATAGTATGTAGGATTCGGGGATTTTTTTATTAAAATTCATCGTGGTCTTCACGGATGAAAAATCAATAGAAAATTGTTTTAGTTTAGATTCATAAGGATCAATTAAAGTTCCATTAACATATTTCTCGAAATAAGTATCTTCTATTAATACAGAATCAACTTTAAGTATATCAGATTCAAAACCAATTGAATCTATTAGACTCGTTTCCTTTGAACTTATGGCACCGGTATCTTTCTTTTTCATTTTTTCAATTTCAGCAGAAAGGTCTTTTCCGGTAATTTTTTCGTACATCTTTAATAATTCTTCGTTTTGAGAGTAAGAAGCGAAAGTTAAACTTAATAAAATAACGACAAGAATTTTTTTCATTTTATATAACTCCAAATTTTTAATGTCCTCTAAAATTTATTACCACTTTTACTGTGTGTAACAGTATTACTAAATCCAGTTTGAGAGAAAGATTTTCAATGTAAAAAAGATCATATTTTAATTTTTCCTTCACATCTTCAACTGATTCATCATATTTATGTTTCACTTGTGCCCAACCAGTTAATCCTGGTTTAACATGAAGTCTTTTGTAATAGAAAGGTATGTTTTTGATAAAATCATCTACAAATACTTTTCTTTCCGGTCTTGGTCCAACAAAGCTCATATTGCCGATAAAAACATTAAGTAATTGAGGTAATTCGTCGATACGAGTCTTTCTCATAAAATTACCGAATTTAGTAATTCTAGGATCGTCTTTTGTTGCCCAAACAGCTCCAGTCTTTGATTCAGCATTCTGTCTCATTGATCTGAATTTATAAACAGTAAATTCCTTAAAATCTTTTCCAACCCTTTTTTGTTGGTAAATAATTTTACCGGGAGAATCAAATTTAATAATAATAGCTGATGCTATCATTATTGGGAATGATATTAAAAGTAAAATAAACGAAGCGATCAGATCAATACTACGTTTAAGAAATCGTTGAAAAGGAGAAAGGATATCTGGAAATAGTTCTAAAAGAGTGAAATTGAACAACTCAAAAGTTCGTACGTTTCCACTAATGATATCATTTAAAGATGGTACTACCTTGTAAAACACGTGCCTGTCCTTTGATTTCAGAATTATCCTGTTAATAAAGAGAGGGTCTTTTGATTCAACAGATATTATTATTTCTCGTATCTGCATTTTTGTGATAAATTTATCAAAATTATCGAAATTACCTATTGTTTTAATACCTTGATACTCAGGATTGTCTGGATCTTCATCAATAAATCCTACAATTTTAAGACCTAACAAGCTACCTTTTAGATATTCTCTGACTATTTTTTTTGCAGACTTGTTATATCCTATAATCAAAGCGTTTCTTAATCCAATGCCTTTCTTGAGATAGCGATTAAGCATCAATTTGAATAATAATCTTCCAAAAGCTACAAAAACGATTAATAAAAAGTAATAGATGATCAGCGGGAATCTAAAATAGGTATCAGGATTGTTATGTTCAACTGTAATTAAATAAACTATAGCTATACCAATTGTTAAAGTTGATACACAATGAAGAAAAATTTCGATAGCACTTCTAAAATAAAAGGATCTATACATATCCCGCATATGGAAAAGGATCAACCAAAAGAAATATATGATCGGCATTATAAGTAATAATTCAGTGTATGAATGTTCTAAAGTCGATGGAAATATACCCGATTTGAATTTTAAAAAGAATAGAAAGAATGTCGACAAATTTACTGTCATAAAGTCGGCTAATACGAGAAGTTTTCTTTCTTTAGAGATTTTCATAATAAGTTTTAAGACCAGTTACGGTATTTAACTAATCCATTAATTAAAATGTCCTCATCAAATTTTAAGATTGTTTTATCAACTATTTTTATTGCGTTCGAAATGTTATTAATTCCAAGTTTGTCAGTAAATTTTTTAGTACTACCCACAATTAGAGGTGCAATGAACAGGTTGATCCGATTTACGAGTTTTTCCTTTAAAAACATTGACGCTGTTAATCCTCCACCTTCAACCATCATCGAAGTAATTTCGAGTTTCCCAAGTTCTTTCATTGCTTCCTTCAAGTTCAAATATCCATTAATAGTACTTATTTTAAGGATTGTTATACCTTGATTTCTTAAAATAGTTTCTTTTTGAGATTGACGGCTGTCTTTTGATGCTAATATAATGGTAGCATTCTTGTTTTTATCTGAGAAAACTTTATGCTTAATGTCAAGGCTAAGATCCTTATCTATGATAACCCTTTTGGGGTTGGCACCTTTTACCATTCTCACGGTTAATTCAGGATCATCTTTCAATACAGTGTTTTTACCAACGAGAATTGCATCGTAGTCATTTCTAAGTTTATGTACGTACTTTCTACTTTTTTGACTTGATATCCATTTTGAGTCACCAGCATCTGTAGCTATTGAACCATCTAAACTGATCGCAGACTTCAATAATATAAATGGAGTTCCGGTTTGTTGGTAATGGATGAAAGATTCATTAAGTATTTTAGCATCTATTTCTAATAATCCAACTTCAACAATGATTCCTGCTTTTCGTAATCTTTCAGCTCCATTTCCATTTACTTTTTTGAATGGATCTAAGGTTGCTATAAATACTCTGGAAACTTTTTCTTTGATTATTCTCTCGGTACAGGGAGGTGTTTTCCCATGATGGTCACAAGGTTCTAAAGTAACATACAGGTCAGCTCCGGCAGGAGATTCTGAACAATTGTTAAATGCATTTATTTCAGCATGCTCTTCACCAAATTTTAGATGTGCACCTTTACCTATGATCTTTCCATTTTTTACGATCACGGCACCGACTAAAGGATTCGGGGACACTTTACCTCTTCCTTTCAAAGCTTCTTTAAGAGCTATTTTCATGTATTTTGTGTGATCGATCATAAATGAACTACTACTACTATTATTATTTTATAATTTAATTTGAATAGAATATAAGTGAATTGATACCTTCAGGCAATTACAAAATATTAAGCTTGATATTCATTTATTGACTTAATATATTGCTTAGCTTGGGTTTATTAAAGACTCTTGAATAAATTATAAATCATAAAGGGAGCAAATTATGAATGAAAAGATCAATGATCTGGTAAAAGGGATCGAGATTGACAATGATTATTTATCTCGATTGAAGGAGAGTAAGAAAACGATTCAATATCTCGAATCTGAAGATTTTTCAAAAATGCCTGAAAAGATAAGAGAGATGAATGAAAATTTACTGAAAGAATCAAAAAAAATACTCGAAGATATTTCAGATAGTTTTATCAAGTTTGATACAGATAGTGATGGAAAAGATGTTGTAAAATATTTGTCAGATTATTCAGACACAAATTTAATTGAAAAAAATATTGATGATATTGAATGTTATCATAAGATCCTCAATTCAGAAAGTATTGCTCTAACAAAAAATGTGATACAAGAAATAGAAGAATCATTGGAGAAGAAAAAACAGCAGAATGAAGAGTCTAAAAAAGGCATAAAGGATTTCATAAAGGATGCTATTAGGAGAGAATATTTTGGTGAGCCAGAGCCAAAAAAAGTAGTGGAAGTTAAAGTCGTTAAGGAAAAGAAAGTTATTAATTACGTGATAAGGAAAAGTAATTTATCATTAAAAGAGATCAAAGATATCGTAATTGATTTTTTGAAGAAAAATGAAGCAATCTTTGATAAAATAATTTTTGAAAATAAGGGTGTTTCTCTATCCATTACTGACAGAATATTGGATGTTTATTTTAAACTCGGTACAGGTTATGTAGTAAATTTTATTTCTGAACCGGACACAAACCATGGTAAGTTTTATCAAAACCTATTGAAAGTTTTTAATGAGGTGAAAGAGAAGGTATATCTAGAGCATAGCATAGTTGTAGTTCCTGAAGAAGGTAAAAGCTTAAGTTATCTCAATAGTTTCTATCAAAACTATATTTTTATAAGAGAAAAGTTGGATACGATGCTGCTTCAGTACAAACTCCAGCATTCATTACTGAATGAAAATTTTGCAGTTAAGTACTTGATATTTGAAAAGCTTTCTGCAAAATACTTAATATTCTATACCGGGAACAAAGATCTTGTAGAAGCTGTAGAAGGGTATTTTCAGAATCAGGCAAAATTAGGAACTATGCCTTTCGAGATCGAATATATCGAATTTGACGGTGATATTAAGACTGCAATAACTTCAAGGTACGAAAAAAGAAAAAACAAGATCGATCTTATTGATAAGGATAATTACCTGAAAACAACGAATTTATGTAGTGAAAAATTTAATGAATCTGTTTTGTTAGAAATGACGGGAGTTAAAATATTGATCGACCCATCTGAAGGTTATGAAGGAGACGATCTGGATATTGTGATTCTTACAGATGCTAAAAAAGGTAATTTGAATTTGATCCCGAAGATCATGGCAAAAAATCCAAATGCAAAGTTGTTTTCATCAGATATTACATACAAAATTTCAAGGATCAAATGGATAAAAGTAATCAATTCAGCTATCATTGAACCAGATAGTGGTAAGGTAGGTTTTACAAAGCAGGATGTTGATGATGTAAATGAAAGAGTTATAAGAATAACTCCGGAAGGAAAGGGATATAATTTCAGAGGTTTAGTTAACATCAAATTTTTCAATGCTGGATGTGTTCCTGGAGCCTCAATTGTAGAGATCAGAGATGCAGCTCAAAATATTGTGTATCTGGGCAATATCAGTCAAGAATCATCTGGATTGCTGAAAGGAGCTGATATTGATCTATCTCCGTATAATTATATTTTCTTCAAATCAGAAATGGATGATAAAGACAAGGCAACGCCTCTTCCAATGGATCAAGTTAAAGAAAAGCTTGAAGATGGAAAGCAAGTATTTATATTTACTGACAATATTGGACAACAGCAACATGTACTTTTAGATCTATATTCAGCAGGGATCAATTATCCTATTATTGCAGGAGATTCTACATTTGGGATTGTAAACAAGGAGATCAATAAATTATTGAATTTCGGATCAAGCTGGGGTGATCAATTTGAAGACAAAGAACTTTTTATTAAAAGTATTAATAAGGTTGAGCCCTTTGTGGATGAGTACGAATTTTATAAAAAATTCTCTACAGATGCTGCGTTAATATTTTTAATACCTTTTGATGAAGCAGAAGTTGACATGGTAATAAAAAACAAAGTATTTACGAATAATTTAGTCATTGTTCCAACCAGTAGAGTGTTAAAATATAACACTATTCTTGAGAAAACAACATCGTTAATGGATGCTGAAGATGCAAAAGAGGGCAAGGTCAATGAGTATAACTATATCGTAAGAACTGAATTAGATAAAATCATGGAAAGCACAAAAAATTCAAGTAACCTCAAAGGGTTGGTGGCAGTGAATGAAACGTACAATGGTAAAGATGCTAAAGTGATTAAATTAAAAGTAAATGAAGAAGTAAAAATATACTAGATGGTCTAGTATGATCAAAGTTTAAAATTAAATAGATGATTTTACATGATCAAAGTTAACGAAATATTTAAATCTTTACAGGGGGAGTCATCGTATATGGGACTCCCTTGTGTTTTTATCCGGTTAACCGGGTGTAATCTTAGATGTGATTGGTGTGATACTCAATATGCTTATGAGGTAGGTGAAGAATATACCACCGAACAAATAATATCAGCTATTGAAATATTTGATATTAAACTGGTAGAATTTACCGGAGGAGAGCCTTTACTTCAGAAAGATGAATTAATTCCAATAATGGAACACTTATTATCAAAAGATTACAAAATACTGCTTGAAACCAATGGGTCAATTTCAATAAAAGATATTCCTGAAGAAGTCGTGAAAATCATTGATATCAAACTAAAAGGTTCAGGTGAAGGAGATACTTTTTTCACTGATAATTTAAACCTGATACAGAAGAAAGATGAAATAAAGTTTGTATTATCAAGCATTTTTGATTATAATCAAATGAAGGATATAATCAAAAAGAACCATTTAGAAGTAGATAAATCAATATTAGTTTCAAGAGTATTTGGCTCAGAGATCACAGATGAACAAATAGCTGAAAAGTTATTAGAGGATGGTTTGACCGTTCGTTATCAGATCCAATTACATAAATTGATCTGGGGTAATAAAGAGGGTAAATAGAAATTCACTTTAATTAAAACAGGGGGAAGATTTGATTAAACATATAGTAATGTGGAGTATGAAAAAAGACTCTGATCTTGCATTGAAAATAAGCAATGCAATGGAAGTAAAGAAAAGACTTGAAAGCCTCAAATCTAATATTTTTGAGATAAAAAAATTGGAGGTTGGGGTGAATTTTTCTAATTCTTCAACAGCGTATGATATCGTTCTTTACTCAGAATTTGAAAGTAGAGAAGATCTTAATCATTACATGGGGCATCCAAAGCATTTGATTATAAGAGAATATATCGATAATGTTACAGAAGAGCATCATGTTATTGATTATGAAATTTAAGTAAGTAAAGATCAGGATCAATTTTCATTTTAGCGTAAGTTCTTTTTTGGGCTCACGTAATAAGTATCAATCAAGCAAAATATCAGATACGATCGTATTATAGATATTAATGTGTTCTGGATTGATATGAAGATTAGCTTTGTTTAAAATCAAAAAACTATTGTTAAGATATTTTTGAATCTTATTATCAAAGTCAGAGAGGAAGCTACGATTAAATGTATTGTTGTAATTTTTTAATGATATTCCGATTAACTTCCTTAATCCCAGCATAATAAATTCATTTTTTTTATCGATCAAACTTAAAGAGTTTCTATTTGGATATTTTATAAATTCAAGATCAATATATTGCTTAACATTGCTATCATTGAACCATCTAGTATCCTTAGAAAAAGAATGTGCAGAAGCTCCCAGTCCTAAATAATTACCAAAATCCCAAGTATTCAGGTTATGCTTTGATTCTTTGTTGGATTTGCAAAAATTAGATAATTCGTAGTGCTTGAAATCATGAGATCTGAAAATTTCTTTGACAATATTATAATATTCACCTTCTATATCGTCTTCAATTTTCCTGATTCTCTTGTTTTCTAATAGTTTATGAAATTGAGTTTGTTCGTAGTAAGTAAGCATATATGCTGATATATGTTCCGGATCGAGCTCCATCAATTTATTGATAGAGTAAATCAGAGAATTTACTGTTTGTCCCGGTATAGAGAATATTAGATCTAGATTAATATTTTCAAATCCCAAGTTACGTGCTGTACTAAAAGCGTTATATATGTCTTGAGGAGTGTGAGTTCTACCTAATGTTTGTAATTCCTTGCTCAAAAATGATTGAGAGCCAATTGAAAGTCTATTAATACCAAACTGCTTAAATAATTTTAGTTTTTCTTCTGTGACCGAACCTGGGTTTACCTCAATGGTAAATTCAATTTTTTCAGATATATTTAATCTATTATTTAATCCGGATAAAAGTTTTTCCAAATTATTGATACAAAGCGAATTGGGAGTACCACCACCGATGTAAACTGATTTAATATTTTTGGCTATGGTATCATTATATAAATCTAACTCCTCAAGTATTTTTTCAACGTACCTGCTTTTTAGCACTTCGTCATTAGAAAATATTGAATAAAAATCACAATAAGGGCACTTTGTAACACAGAAAGGAATATGGATATAAATGTGTTCTATCTTTTTCATCTGACAAATTTACTTGAATGATAATTTTATTCCAAATTAAAAAGTAATAGATTAAATATATTCATTCTAGAATCTGAAAACTCCCGGAATTTAAACCTAGATGTTTTTCAGGAGTTTTCAATTTTAAGACCGTAAAATTTCTTGACATGATTAAAAAAAAAGATTATCTTTGCATTCTCAAAAGTGGAGCTATTTCCACGAGAACGGAGGATTAGTCCTAATTGGTAAGGCAGCGGTCTTGAAAACCGCCGGGTTTACGCCCTTGGGGGTTCGAGTCCCTTATCCTCCGCCGCGAAATTAAGAGTGTGACGAAAGTCGCACTCTTAATTTAAATAGATTCAAAACAAGAATTCAAGAGTATAAACACACTCTTGATTCAGAATAGACTAAGAATTCAAGAGCAGATATACTCTTGATTCCTAAACGGGGAATTGGCTGAGAGGCTTAAAGCGGCAGTTTGCTAAACTGTTGAAGGAGCAATCCTTCCGCAGGTTCGAATCCTGTGTTCCCCGCAGACAAAAAGGGTAGTTCATTGAACTACCCTTTTTTACTTCTGAAAAACTTCGTATTACGGCGTCGAAAGATTTTTTCCTTCATGTCGTTTAGGTCACTAAACTCCACTTATAAAAAATATTTCTCCTTGTACTACTTGTTTCTAAGAAATTTGTTTTTGTTGGTGAATATTTTCAAATGCAACAATCATCGGAATACGTAGGGGCAGGTCTTGTGCCTGCCCGATTTTAGCGTAGCATTTATTAATCGGGCGACCACAAGAGTCGCCCCTACGGTTATATTTTATTAATTAATTAAAAAATCAATTCTTTTTGCTTTGTATTATCTAAAAAGATTAAGTATCATTATATTTTAATAAATATAGCTGAGTACGAATGAAAGATCTTATTGAAGAATTTCTGAAATATTTAAAGAATGAAAAAAATTATTCTGATAATACGATAAAATCGTATCGAACAGATCTAGTAGATCTATCAAATTACATTGAAAAAAAATCAGCTGAAGAATTTGATATTAAAGAGATCACTAAAGATAAAATAAGACCATATCTAAGAAATTTAATATTAAAAAAACTTTCGAAGAAAACCTATAACAGACGAATTGCCTCGTTCAAGAGTTTTTTCAATTATTTATTCAGAAATAAGATCATCGATAAAGATGTTGGTTCAACTATAAGTTCTATCAGAACAGAGCAAAGATTACCCGAATTCGTAAGTAATATTCAAATGAAGACTATAATGGAGAGTTTTGATGAAGGTGATTTTTTCTCTGCTCGTGAAAGTTTGATATTTGAATTCTTCTATGGTACTGGTATAAGGCTTAGTGAACTTTATGATATGACTGTTTACACGATCAACTATACTAAAGGAACAATTTCAGTTATTGGAAAAGGTTCTAAGCAGAGGATACTCCCAATTTCAGACCATATAAAAAATAAGAATCGAAAATATTTACAATTTAGAAAAACAGTTTTATCTGAGAATAGTAAGGACACAGACTATCTTTTTATTTCTCAGAATGGAGATCATTTATCAAAAAGGCAGATACAGAGAATCGTAAAAGATAAATTGAAAAGATTAGCTACTGTTAATAAGACTTCACCTCATATTTTAAGACATACTTTTGCTACTCATTTGATGGATCAGGGTGCTGATATTATGGTCGTAAAAGAATTATTGGGGCATGAAAGTTTATCCACTACGCAAGTATATACTCATGTTTCGCTGGAAAAATTAAAAGCTATTTATAAGAAAGCACATCCTAAAGGTGAGTAATTTGAGAATAAGTTATATTTTTAATACAAGGAGAATGATTTGAGAATAAGTTATATTTTGGTAGTATTTGTAATTTTATTTAATCAATTATTATTCGCCTCTTTCGAAAATATTACGATCTCTCCAAATACGATAGCATCAGGAAATATATCAGGTTTTCAGATCGGTGATACTTCTATTCCGTATTTAAACACTGAGAAAACATATATAAGTTTGAATTATTTGTATCCTTATGGATTAGCAGAAATATCTCGTGAAGATGTATCCATTCAAGCCAAAATTCTTGGAACAAATTCATTTTTCAGAGTTGTGAATTTTGGTAATAGTACCTACAGAGAGAATACATTGCAATTTTCAACAGCAATCTTCAAGTTGAAAGATCTTACGATCAGTCCGGGATTGTCCTTATTTTATCTTCATACGGAGTTTGATAATACTTTCTCAGCCGGATTGGATATCACTGCTTTTTATAAAATATTCGATAATTTTGAAGGTCTATGTTCTATTAAAAACTTATATGCCTATGAAACTGAGAAAATAGATATCCCACTGGAAATGTTCCTGAATTTACATTATTCTCCAATTGATGTTTTCGATGTTTATTTGGGAGTAGAAAAAGATGACAGGTACAAAGCAAATATTAAAACAGGTTTCAGCTATTTACCAATTGAATTTATAAGTCTATCAATGGGTTATAACTTTGAACCAAAGAACTTAAACACTGGCTTTACAATAAATTTTTTAAATTATAAATTTTCTTACGCACTTTCATATCATTTCGATTTAGAATATTCACATGCAATTGGTATAATGTATGAGATCTAAGATTTTATTGTTTTTATTTCTGATAGTAATTTCATTGTCAGGTATAGATCAGAGTGAACTGTCAGAAGAATCACTTGTAAACCTAGTTGACCATTATAGATCGAATCCAATCAATATCAATACAGCTTCAGAAAATGAAATATTTTCATTACCATATATCGGTGAGATAACTGCTTCGAAGATACACGATCATATCACTCAAAATGGTAAAATCAAGAATCTCAATGGGCTTATTGCTACAGGTATAATATCTTCAAATATAGCTATGATATTACAAGAAATTATCATTTTTGAAGACGTAAAATTACCGCCAAGTAGTTTCCTTTACCAATTTAGAAATAAGAGGATACTGGAAAAATCTGTAGGATACCAAGATTCTAATTATTTAGGCAATCGTAGTTACTTTTCAAATAAGATCAAATTCAAATCTGAGCACCTCAGATTAAATTTTCTCACAGAAAAAGAGGCAGGAGAAATTTCATATACGGATAATTTAAAATTTTCTATTGAATATAATGATTCTGAAACAAAGGTAATTGCCGGAAACTATAATTTTTTCTCTGCTACTAAATTATTACAGTATGAAACAATGTTCATAGATCCATACGTTTTGAAACAGAGCTTTAAATTCCATGATCATGCAAGATCAAGCTTATCAAGTATGGATTACTATGGTTATAACGGGATATATGTTTCTCACTCTTTTATGTCATCAAATTTAGCAATATTTTATGGTGAAAAGCCGATTTCTGTAGTTTTATCAGACAATATGATAAATACAGTGAATCTTAATGCATACACAAGAACAGAGACTGAGATTGACAGATATCATAATGAAAAACATTATTTTAAAGGTGCTTCATATCAATTTATTTACAATGATATTTTAAGTTATTTCACAATTGCTGACGAAAGTTATTCAAAAGAACTTTCATCGGATTCGAAATTGCATCAAGGTTTTTTAGGTGAATTGCAACTGAAGAAAAAATTTAATAATAATTTTTTCGTGGAAATAAATGATGCTACTGATTTTAGTAATAATAATTTGGTTTTAAACTCTCTATTTAAATCAAAGAAAGTGAAGTTAAATTTATATCT
>JAQICF010000032.1 GCA_027858795.1 Candidatus Delongbacteria bacterium
AAGATTTTTCAAAAATGCCTGAAAAAATAAGAGAGATGAATGAAAATTTACTGAAAGAATCAAAAAAAATACTAGAAGATATTTCAGATAATTTTATAAAGTATGATACGGATAGTGATGGGAAAGATGTTGTAAAATATTTGTCAGATTATTCAGATACAAATATGATTGAAAAAAATATGGATGATATTGAATGTTATCAAAATATCCTTGGGGTAGAAAATATTGTTCTAACAAAAAATGTTCTAGAAGAAATAGAAGAATTAATAGAGAATAAAAAACAGCAGAATGAAGAATCAAAAAAAGGTATAAAAGATTTTATAAAAGAAGCTATAAAGAGAGAATATTTTGGAGAACCGGCACCAAAAAAAGAACCGGAAGTAAAACCCGCGATACCAGAGAAGAAAGTAATTAATTACGTAGTACGAAAAAGCAATAAATCGTTAAAGGAGATCAAAGATATAGTTATTGATTTCTTAAAGAAAAATGAAGCCATATTTGATAAAATTATTTTTGAAAATAAGGGAGTATCCTTGTCAATTACTGACAGAATTCTGGACATTAACTTTAAACTTGGTACAGGTTATGTGGTGAATTTTATTTCAGAACCGGACACAAATCATGGTAAGTTTTACCAAAACCTTTTGAAAGTTTTCAATGAAGTTAAGGAGAAAATTTACCGGGATCATAGTATTATTGTAGTTCCGGAAGAAGGGAAAAGTTTAAGTTATTTGAATAGTTTTTACCAAAATTATATCTTTATAAGGGAAAAGTTAGATACAATGTTACTTCAATACAAACTTCAACATTCATTGTTGAACGAGAATTTTGCAGTCAAGTATTTAATCTTTGAAAAACTCTCTGCGAAATATTTAATATTCTATACCGGTAACAAAAATCTTGTAGAAGCTGTAGAGGGGTATTTTCAGAATCAAGCTAAATTAGGAACGATGCCATTTCAGATCGAATATATTGAGCTAGATGGTGATATTAACACTGCGATAACATCTAGGTATGAAAAAAGAAAAAATAAAATTGATCTCATTGATAAAGATAATTATTTAAAAACAACAAATTTATGTAGTGATAAATTCAATGAATCTGTTTTGTTAGATATGACAGGAGTAAAGATCTTGATAGATCCATCTGAGGGTTATGATGGGGAAGACTTGGATATTGTGATTCTTACTGATGCAAAAAAAGGTAATTTGAATTTAATTCCGAAGATTATGGCAAAAAATCCTAATGCAAAATTATTTACTTCGGATATTACATACAAAATTTCAAGAATCAAGTGGATCAAGATAATCAATTCTGCTATTTTGGAAGCAGACGGTGGTAAAGTCGGATTTACAAAGCAAGATGTAGATAATGTAAATGAAAGAGTTATCAGAATAACTCCTGAAGGAAAAGGGTATAATTTTAGAGGATTGGTTAATATTAAGTTTTTCAACGCAGGTTGTATCCCAGGAGCCTCAATTGTAGAGATAAGAGATGCCGCTCAAAATATTATGTATCTAGGTAATATTTGCCAAGAATCATCTGGATTGCTAAAAGGAGCAGATATAGATCTTTTACCATATAATTATATTTTCTTCAAATCTGAAATTGATGATAAAGATAAGCCAATGCCTTTACCTATGGATCAAGTTAAAGAAAAGCTGGAAGATGGAAAGCAAGTATTTATCTTTACTGATAATATTGGACAACAGCAACATGCCTTAGTAGATTTATATTCTGCAGGTATCAATTATCCTATTATTGCAGGAGACTCAACATTTGGATTGGTGAATAAAGAGATAAACAAATTATTAAACTTTGGATCAAGTTGGGGTGACCATTTTGAAGATAAAGAACTTTTTATAAGAAGTATTCAAAAGGTAGAACCTTTTGTTGACGAATACGAATTTTATAAAAAATTCTCGACAGATTCTCCACTGGTATTTTTAATCCCGTTTGATCTGGCAGAAGTTGATATGGTAATAAAGAATAAAGTATTTACAAATAATTTAGTTGTTATTCCAACCAGCAGAACATTAGAATATAATAAAATTCTTGAGAAAACAACTTCATCAATGGATCCAGATGATACCAAAGACAGTAAAGTTAATGAGTATAACTATATTGTTAGAACTGAAATAGACAAAATCTTTGAAATTACAAATAATTCTAGCAATCTTAAGAGTTTTGTAGCAGTAAATGAAACATTTTCAGGCAAAGATTCTAAAGTAATAAAATTAAAAGTAAATGAAGAAGTAAAAATTTATTAGATGGTTTTATATGATAAAAGTTAACGAAATATTTAAATCATTGCAGGGGGAGTCATCATATATGGGACTCCCTTGTGTTTTTGTCAGGTTGACAGGATGCAACCTTAGATGTAGTTGGTGTGATACAGAGTATGCCTATGATAATGGTGCTGATTATACTATGGAAGAACTGATATCCTCTATTGAAAGATTTGATGTAAAATTAGTTGAGTTTACAGGCGGAGAGCCTTTATTGCAGAAGGGTGAATTAATTCCATTGATTGAGTATTTATTATCAAAAGATTACAAGATACTGCTTGAAACCAATGGATCTATTCGATTGAACGATATTCCAAAAGAAGTTGTGAAAATCGTTGATATAAAACTAAAAGGTTCTGGTGAAGGAGATACTTTTTTAACAGATAATTTAAACTTGATAGAAAAGAAAGATGAAATTAAGTTTGTATTATCAAACATTTCTGATTATAATGAAATGAAGAATATAATTAAAAAGTACCATTTAGAAAAAAACAAATCAATATTAATTTCAAGAGTATTTAACTCAGAATTGACCAACGAACAGTTAGCTGACAAGTTATTGGATGACGGTTTGAATGTGCGCTTTCAAATTCAGCAACACAAATTGATTTGGGGAGATAAACAAGGGAAGTAACTTCATTCTTAACTTAAAGATTTTTTTAACTAGAATACATTTTTAACTAAAAGAGGAGGAAACTTTGATCAAACATATAGTAATGTGGAGTATGAAAAAAGACTCTGATCTTGCATTGAAAATTGGCAATGCAATGGAAGTAAAGAAAAGACTAGAAAGCCTGAAATCTAATATTTTTGAGATCAAGAAGTTTGAGGTTGGAATTAACTTTTCTAATGCTTCATCGGCATATGACATTGTCCTTTACTCAGAATTTGATAGTAGAGAAGGTTTAGATCATTATATAAGACATCCTAAACATTTACTGGTAAGAGAATATATCGATAATGTTACAGAAGAGCATCATGTTATTGATTATGAGATTTAGGTAAATAAAGATTAGGATCAATCCAGTAAAATATCAGAAACAATCGTATTATAGATATTCATGTGTTCAGGATTGATATAGAGGTTTTTTTTGTTCAAAATCAAAAAGCTATTATTAATGTGTTTTTCTATTTTAGAACCGAAATCTGATAGAAGACTTTGATTGAATGTGTACCAATAGTTTTCAAGCGATACCCCATTTAATGTTCTTAATCCTAGCATAATAAATTCATTTTTTTTATCATGTAAACTTAAAGAGTTCTTATTTGGATATTTTAATGATTTAAGATCTGTATATTGCATAACATCGCTATCGTTGTACCATCTAGTATTATTAAAGAATGAATGTGCTGAAGCTCCCAGTCCAATATAATTACCAAAATCCCAGGTGTTTAGATTATGCTTGGAACTTTTGTTGTGTTTTCTGAAATTTGATAACTCATAATGTTCATAACCATGTGGCTTAAAAAATTCTTTAACAAGATCATAATATTCACCTTCAATATCATCTTCAATTTTTTTTATTTCTTTATTCTGTAGCAGTGAATGGAATTTTGTTTGTTCATAATAAGTCAGCATATATGCTGAGATGTGTTCGGGTTCTAACTCCATTAGTTTATTTATTGAATAAATCAATGAATTGACAGTTTGTCCAGGAATTGAAAATATCAGGTCTAAATTGATATTGTCAAATCCCGATTTTCTTGCTGAATTATAAGTTCTATATATATCTTGAGTAGTATGAGTTCTACCTAATGTTCGTAATTCTTTGTTTAAAAATGACTGAGATCCAATAGAAAGTCTATTAATTCCAAATTCTTTGAAAAGTTTTAATTTTTCCTCAGTTACTGATCCAGGATTGACTTCGATAGTAAATTCAATATCTTTAGCATAATTTAATTTTTGCTTTAAGCCGGTTAATAGATCGGTTAGTGAATCTATTGAAAGTGAATTTGGAGTTCCACCACCAAGGTAGATAGATTTGATATCTTGTCCTATGATATCACTGTATGACTCTAATTCTTCAAAAATCTTTTTAACATATCTACTTTTTAATGATTCATCTTTTGAAGAGATTGAATAGAAATCACAATACGGACATTTAGTATCGCAAAAAGGAATATGTATATAAATATGTTCTATCTTTTTCATAGGTCTGCAATGTAATTATTTTGACAACTTTTAACAAATAAAAACAAATGACATAAATATATTCATTGTTGAATCTTAAAACCCCTAAAATTTAAACCTAGATGTTTTTCAGGAGTTTTCAATTCTAAGACTGTAAAATTTCTTGACAAGGCATAATAAAAATAGTATCTTTGCATTCTCAAAAAGCGGAAGTCTCTTTATGAGATTGGAGGATTAGTCCTAATTGGTAAGGCAGCGGTCTTGAAAACCGCCGGGTTTACGCCCTTGGGGGTTCGAGTCCCTTATCCTCCGCTGAGATTACAAGAGTGTTCGTAAAAACACTCTTGTTTACAATATCAAAGGATGATTCAAGAGTTCACACTCTTGATTCAAGACGAAAATTCAAGAGTTCACACTCTTGATTCGTAAACGGGGAATTGGCTGAGAGGCTTAAAGCGGCAGTTTGCTAAACTGTTGAAGGAGCAATCCTTCCGCAGGTTCGAATCCTGTGTTCCCCGCAGACAGAAAGGGTAGTCATTGACTACCCTTTCTTATTTTTGATAAACTTCGTACTACGGCGTCGAATAGAAATTTTGTTCGCGTCACTTAGTTACCTAAGCTCCACTTCAAAAATTTATATTCTCCTTGTACTACTTGCTTCTAAAAAATCTGAGTAGCGCATCTCAAGATTAAAAAATTCGTTTTTTTTTACTTTGTTTTATTAATAAATATTAGGTATAATTATATTTTAATAAAACTATCAACAATTGATGCCATGAAAGACCTTATAGAAGAATTTTTAAAATATCTGGGGAATGAGAAGAATTATTCTGAGAATACGATAAAATCGTATCGTACAGATCTAATTGATCTATGGAATTTCATTGAAAAGAAATCAGCAGATGAATTTGATATTAAAGATCTTACAAAAGAGAAGCTTAGACCGTACCTGAGAAATTTAATAATAAAAAAACTTTCCAAGAAAACTTACAATAGACGAATCGCTTCATTTAAAAGCTTTTTCAATTACTTATTCAGGAATAAGATCATTGATAAAGACGTTGGTTCAAGCATCAGTTCTATCAGAACTGAACAGAGATTGCCTGAATTTGTAAGTCATGATCAGATGAAAACGATAATGGAAAGTTTTGACGAAGGAGATTTCTTTTCAGCTCGTGAAAGTTTGATATTTGAATTTTTCTACGGTACAGGTATTAGATTAAGTGAACTTTATGATATGACAGTGTATACGATCAATTATACTAAAGGTACGATATCGGTAATTGGAAAAGGTTCTAAACAGAGAATCTTACCGATTTCAGATCATATAAAAAATAAGAATAAAAAATATTTACAATTTAGAAAAAATGTTCTCTCAGAGCATAGTAAAGAAACAGATTATCTGTTTATTTCACAAAATGGAGATCATTTGTCCAAAAGACAGATTCAGAGGATTGTCAGAGATAAGTTAAAAAGATTAGCAACGGTGAATAAAACATCACCTCATATTTTAAGGCATACTTTTGCAACACACTTGATGGACCAGGGTGCAGATATCATGGCAGTAAAAGAATTGTTAGGTCATGAAAGTTTATCAACGACACAAGTATATACTCATGTTTCATTGGAAAAATTAAAAGCAATTTATAAGAAAGCTCATCCTAAAGGAGAATAATTTGAGAAAAAGTTATATTTTTTTTATACTTGGAATTTTTTATAGCCAGATATTATTGGCATCTTTCGAAAATATAACGATCTCACCTAATGCGATAGCATTAGGAAATATCTCAGGTTTTCAGGTAGGTGATACCTCTATCCCATATTTAAATAGTGACAAGTTATTCATAAGTTTAAATTACTTATACCCTTACGGATTATCTGAAATATCTCGTGAAGATGTATCCATTCAGGCTAAAATATTCGGAGCAAATTCATTTTTCAGAGTTGTGAATTTTGGTAATAGTACCTACAGAGAAAATACCTTGCAATTTTCAGCATCTTTTTTCAGGTTGAAAGATATTACGATCAGTCCAGGGTTATCATTATTCTATCTTCACACAGAATTTGAAAATACTTTTTCTGCAGGATTTGATATTACAGCTTTTTATAAAATATTCGATAATTTTGAAGGATTATGTTCAATTAAAAATTTATATGCTTATGAAACAGATAACATCGATATTCCACTAGAAATGTTCTTGAATTTACATTATTCACCAACTGAAGTTTTGGATGTTTATCTGGGAATAGAAAAAGATGATAGGTATAAAGCAAATCTCAAAACTGGAATCAGTTATTTACCGATCGAATATTTAAGAATATCAATAGGCTACAACTTTGAACCTAAAAGTTTGAACACTGGTTTTAACATAAATTATCTAAATTATCGATTTTTTTACGCACTTTCATACCATTTTGACTTAGAATATTCACATGCAATTGGTATAATGTATGAGATCTAAGATTTTATTGTTTTTATTTCTGATAGTATTTTCATTGTCAGGTATAGATCAAAGTGACCTGTCCGAAGAATCACTTGTAAATCTACTTGACCACTTTAGATCAAATCCGATTAATATTAATAAAGCTTCAGAGAATGAAATATATTCTCTGCCATACATCAGTGAGATAACTGCTTCCAAGATATATAATCATATTACACAAAAGGGTAAGATCGAGAATCTCAATGAACTTATAACCACAGGTTTAATATCTTCAGATATAGCTTTGATATTACAAGAAATTATCATTTTTGAAGAAGAAAAATTACCACCAAGTAGCTTATTTTATCAATTTAGAACTAAAAGAATATTGGAAAAATCTGTAGGATATCAGGATTCAAACTATTTAGGTAATCGTAGTTATTTTTCAAACAAATTAAAATTCAAATCGGATCGTCTCAAGTTAAACTTCCTAACGGAGAAAGAATCAGGTGAGATATTATATACTGATAATTTGAAATTTTCAATTGAATATAATGATAATGCAACTAAGGTGATTGCCGGGAATTATAATTTTTTCTCAGCAACCAAATTATTACAATATGAAACGATGTTCATAGATCCATATTCTGTTAAACAGAGTTTTAAATTTCATAATCATGCAAGATCAAGTTTATCAAGCATGGATTACTATGGGTTTAAAGGAATATATGTTTCACAATCATTTATGCATTCAAATCTAGCACTTTTTTTCGGTGAAAAACCAATTTCGGTAGTTTTATCTGACAATATGATAAATTCAGTCAATCTTAATGCATACACAAGAACAGAAACTGAGATAGGCAGATATCATAACGAAAAGCATTATTTCAAAGGTGTTTCATATCAATTTATTTATGAAGATTTTTCAAGTTATCTCTCAATTGCAGATGAAAGTTATTCGAAAGAGCTTAGCGTTGATTCAAGATTACATAATGGACTCCTTGGTGAGTTCCAAATTAAGAAAAAATTTAATAATAATTTTTTCGTGGAAATAAATGATGCTACTGATTTTAGTAATAATAATTTGGTTTTAAACTCTCTATTTAAATCAAAGAAAGTGAAGTTAAATTTATATCT
>JAQICF010000265.1 GCA_027858795.1 Candidatus Delongbacteria bacterium
GAAGAGAGAAAAGTTTGTAAAGGCTGATTACGATCCCGATTACAAAAAGAATTAGGATTGGCCACATAAAAGGTCCACCTTTAACAAAATATTCAGTCATTTTTTCCTCCGTTTTATTGTATTATTTTAGTTTTTACTTTCTTTTCTAATTTTCGGCTTACTTCAAGCCTAAATTCGAGCCATTAAGTTACTTTGTTTTTTTTTCATTGTCAAGAAAATATTTGATTTTTTTATTCAAAATAATCGACTAATATTTCTCCTATTATTTTCGCTTCTTAAAGAACATAAAATACATTCCTAATACTATCGCACTGATAATCAAGAATTTTACAATACTGAAGCTCTCTTCCGGCAAATAGGTTAATATTGCCTTTCCATACTTAAACTCCATTTTATCAGTATCTGTTAGATTCCCTGTAGATCTTTTTTGATCTACAACACCATCTATCTTGACCTCAATAGGAAAATCAGATTGCCCAAGGTTTAATTCAATATTACCATCTTCCAAGGCTTTCATACTTTGAAATATATCTTCGAATTTATTCCACTTTATGCTTACTTCAAAAATATCAGGAGATATAGAATCTATTGAAGTGATCTCGATTTTACTATATTTTTCATCCTCATTCAACCTGGAGATAAAAATTCTTTTATTAAAATTTTCAACTATTATCTTGCCTGTTCCCTTTCCATCCTGATCAATTTGGTATTTTCCGGTTATTTTACATCCGAAGAATATTAAAACTAATATCGCAAACAATAAATAGATTTTTTTCATATTATTATCCTGAAATTATTTTTCTTTTTTTAATTTAACACAATGTAGTTTAAGGTGCAACTTAATTATAAATGATTTTTAGTTGATTTTATGATTAAATAACTTTATTTTCCAAACACTAAATAATTACGATATACGGAGCAGAATAATGAAAAGAACTCACAATTGTGGCGAGCTAAGAAAAACTAACGAAAATGATAAAGTCGTTTTATCCGGATGGATACATAAATATAGAAATTTAGGTGGATTATTATTCTTTGACCTTAGAGATAGGTATGGAATAACACAAGTTTTATTCGACCCTGAAAAAATTTCATCAGAGATAATTGATATAGCTTCAAAATGCAGGAACGAATTTGTCGTTACAATTAGTGGTATCGTTCAGGCTAAGCCTGATGCAAATAGAAATTTAGCTACCGGTGAAATTGAGATAAATGCTACCGATATCAAAATCGAGAATGAATCTTTGACACCTCCTTTTAATTTCTTAAAGGGTCGCTCAGATGCAAAAGAAGAACTTCGACTGGAATATAGATATTTAGACCTCAGGTCTGAAGTAATGACCAATAATATTATTCTTAGGCATAAAGTTACCCTCTCTACCAGAAATTTTTTAGCTGAGAAAGGGTTTTTAGAAATTGAAACACCTACTTTTACGAAAAGCACTCCTGAAGGTGCAAGAGATTATCTCGTTCCTGCAAGATTATTTCCAGGTAGTTTTTATGCTCTACCGCAATCTCCACAGATATTTAAACAACTTCTGATGGTGTCAGGCATGGATAAATACTTTCAAATTGCAAGATGTTACCGAGATGAAGATGCCAGGGGTGATAGACAACCTGAATTTACTCAGATCGATATTGAAGCTAGTTTTGTTGATGAAGATTATATTTTTTCATTGAGTGAAGGTTTAATGCATCATATCTTTAAGGAATCTATGAATATCAATATACCAACACCTTTTGTAAGAATACCTTACTCTGTTTCTATGGAAGAATACGGAGTAGATAAACCTGACCTACGTTTTGGAATGAAACTAAAGAATATTACTGAGCTTACTAGAAATTGTGAGTTTGGAGTTTTTAAAAATGCTGAAAGTGTTAAATTTTTAGCTGTTGAAAGAATGGATTCTTTAAGTAGAAAGCAAATTGGTAAATATGAAGATTATGCAAAACATCTGGGTGCGAAAGGACTTGCATTTGCCAAATTGATCGATGGGAACTTAGATGCGGGTATTTCAAAGTTTTTGACAGATGATGAAAAAAGTAAGATAATCGAACTTGCAAGTGTAAATGAAAATGCAATTATATTCTTTGTTGCTGATACTGAAAAGATCGCTAATAAAGTTCTTGGAGCTTTGAGAAACAAATTTGGTAATGAATTAGGATTAACTAATCCAAAGGATTTTAAATTTTGCTGGATTACAGACTTTCCAATGTTTGACTATAATGAAGAAAATAGTCGCTGGGAAGCTATGCATCATATGTTTACTATGCCAAATGAAGAAGATATTGAAAAAATCGACACTGATCCGGGTACTGTTTTAAGTAAAAGTTACGATCTTGTCCTAAATGGAGTTGAACTAGCTTCTGGAAGTGTTAGGATCCATGATAGAAAAATCCAAGAAATGATATTTAAAAAACTTAACCTGTCTGATGAAGAAATTGAGGATAAGTTTGGATTTATGCTAAAAGCATTTAAATATGGCGCTCCACCTCACGCAGGTATTGCTCCTGGATTAGATAGATTGCTTCAAGTTATGACCGGTGAAGACACTATCAGAGAAGTGATCGCTTTCCCAAAAGCTAAAAGTTTAAATTGTCCTTTAACAAAAGCTCCAGCAGAAGTTTCTCAGGACCAATTAGATGAACTTAGCATAGCGATTAAAAAATAAATAGTACTGACTAGAAGTAGAGGAATAAAAATTATGAAATATGAAGAAGCTATAAAAAAGCTTAATGAAATAATGGAAAAATTAGAATCCGGAGATATTCCTTTGGATAAAACTTTTGAATATTTTGAAGAAGGTAAAAAACTCCTGGATTTTTGTAAAAAGCAACTTTCTGAAGCTGAAGGTAAACTTTTGAAGATAACTAAAGCAGGTACAGAAGAAATTTAATATGACAAAAAGATCGATCATATTTATGGGTACTCCTGATTTTGCTGTTTCTTCTCTGCTGGAAATACATAAAGCCGGCATAGAAATTAAAGCTGTTGTGACTCAACCCGATAAGCAGAGAGGAAGAGGAAAAAAAGTAAGTTTTACTCCGGTCAAAAAAACTGCTGTTGAACTTGGGATTCCTGTTCTTCAGCCTTTAAAGATGAGAGATAAAGATTTTATTGCTGAGTTAAGAGAAATTAATGCAGATCTATTTGTTGTAGTTGCCTTCAGAATACTACCAAAGAAAGTACTTGAAATTCCACCAATGGGATCTATCAACCTACATGCTTCACTTTTACCTAATTATAGAGGTGCAGCACCGATAAACCATGCTTTGTTCAACGGAGATAAAAAAACTGGGTTATCAGTTTTCTTTTTAAATAGTGGAAAAGTTGATAGCGGTGAGATCATTGAACAGAAAGAGATAGAAATTACAGATCAGGATAATTTTGGTGTTCTTTATGATAAATTGAAGATCGAAGGAAGTTCTTTTCTTCCATCAGTTATAAAAAACATTTTTAATAATGAGATAAAAGCATTTCCACAGGACATTTCTACAGCTCAAAATCCTGAAGCTCCAAAGATCTTTCCTGTACATTTTAGGATAGATTGGAATAATTCTGCCGAATCTATTCATAATCAAGTCCTAGGACTTGCTCCAAAACCGGGAGCTTTTTGCCTTTTCAATGATAAAAGATTAAAAATTATTGAAACATCTGTCGAAAATTCAGAGACCAATAATTCTTTCGGTGAAATAATTGAGATCGACAGAAAAAATAATTCAATAAGTGTTGCTACCGGCAAAGGTATTCTCGTATTACACAGAGTTCAACCTGAAGGTAAAGCTGCGATAGATGCCACCTCTTTCATAAATGGGTATTCCTTATCTATCGGAATGTTATTTAAGTCAGGAGGCTTATAATGAAAAGAACAAAAATAATTTGCACACTTGGACCTGCAACGAATTCTAAGAAAATACTTAAAAACATGATATCAAAAGGCATGAATGTTGCCAGAATAAATTTTTCCCATGGAAATTATGAACAACATCAGAAAATGATTGATCTTGTAAAAGAAGTTCGAAAAGAAATGAACCTTCCTGTTGGAATTTTACTTGATACAAAAGGGCCTGAGATCAGAATAAGAGATTTTGCAAATGATAAGATCGAATTGAAAAAAGGTGATCAATTTATATTAACGACCCGTAATATTATCGGCAATGAAAAGGAAGTATCTATAACATACAAAGGTCTTCCTAACGATATTTCAGTTGGTAGTAAAATTATGATCGATGATGGATTGATCGAGATGAAAGTAATTAAATTAAATTCAACTGATATTATTACAGAAGTATTAAATGGTGGTGAGGTTAAGAACAAAAAAGGGGTAAATGTTCCCGGGACAAAGATAACGCTTACATATTTAAGTGAAATCGATAAAAAAGATATTTTATTTGGAATAGAGAATGATATTGATTTCATAGCTGCTTCATTTGTAAGCGATCACACTGATATAAAAACTATCAGAAACTTTGTAAATGCTAACAGTGGTGAGGATATAAAGATAATTGCAAAGATCGAGAATAGAGATGGTGTTAATAACATAATGGATATTATTCGTATTGCTGACGGTCTTATGATAGCCAGAGGTGACATGGGTGTAGAAATACCTTTCGAAGAGATCCCTGGAATTCAGAAAGATATTATTAAGAAATGTTACAAACTATCAAAACCGGTTATTACAGCAACCCAGATGCTTGATTCTATGATAAGGAATCCGA
>JAQICF010000274.1 GCA_027858795.1 Candidatus Delongbacteria bacterium
AATGCAAATTATTGCTTTACTCCAAGACTTTCTCTTAAGCTTTTTGTTTCACCATATGTCGTTGTAGGCAAGTACTCAGAATTTAAATTGATAAATGATGCTGATAACTCAGATAGGAATATAAGATATAAAGCTATTGCCGATACAACTCTTGCAGAATTTGGTCTGCCGGATGAAAATAGTGCTGATTTTAACTATATGAGTTTTCAAGGGAACGCTGTAATACAATGGGAGTTTTTACCCGGTTCTACGGTCTACCTGGTTTGGACACATAATAGAGAAGAATATATTAATTCATCCAAAAGTTTAGATCCACTTAAAAATCTTGATAACCTTTTCAGAATTTATCCTAACGATATATTCTTATTGAAAGTAAGTTATTGGTTCCATAAATAATATAAGAAAAACTGTAAGGAACGGTTTCTTACCGTTCCCTCTTTTAGAAGGAGAAAATTATAATGAATAAATATTTTGATACAAATAAAAAGAACTGGAATGAAAGAGTCGGAATCCATAAAAAGTCTGAATTCTATGATGTTGAAGGATTTTTGAAAGGTAAAAGTTCACTGAAAAGCTTAGAACTTGCTGAGCTTGGAGATGTGAAAGGTAAAAAGATACTTCATCTGCAATGCCACTTTGGTATGGATACTTTATCTCTGGCAAGAATGGGTGCTGATGTTACAGGTGTTGATTTTTCCGACAAAGCGATTGAACTGGCCAAAATACTTAATGAAGAAATCGGCTTGAATGCAAAATTCATTTGCTCGAATGTTCTTGAACTCGATAAACATCTTGAAGGTGAATTCGATATCGTTTACGCATCATACGGAGTATTCTGCTGGATCGATGACCTGAACAAATGGTTCGAAATAGCATCACATTTTCTAAAACCAGGTGGAGAATTGATCATTCTCGATGGACATCCAAGTAATAATCTTTATGAATACAATGAAGAACGTAAAGATCTTGAGATCATCGGCAGTTATTTCAATAATGGTGCAGAAAAATATGTCGAAGATTATACCTACACCGATGGAGATGAAAAAATAAAAAATAATGTGGAGTATGAATGGTCTCATTCAATAGGTGAATTCATCACCTCTGCCCTATCAAATGGATTAAAACTTAAATCATTTAAAGAATATCCGTATATAGGCTATGAAAAATATCCTAATCTAATAAAAAATGATGAAGGATTTTGGGAAATGGAAGGTGTTGATATCCCTTTCACTTTCTCAATGAAATGTGTTAAGGAATAAAAAAAAGGAGTAAATTATGTTATACATACTATCTGGAGCAGCAGCTTCGGGAAAATCAACAATGATCAAATTATTAAAACAGGAATTAAAGAATACTGAATGTTATGATTACGATGAAATTCCTGTTACAAATGCTCAGGAAAGGTGTCTTGCAGCAGAAGAGTGGATCAAAAGAGCTATCAAAGCACAAAAAGAAGGTAATGATTTCATCCTGGCTACACACAGTCCTCTGGGTGAATTACTGGCATGCCCGTCCGCTATTGAACTTGATGGAATATCTGCGTGTCTTCTTGACTGTAATGATTTTGTAAGGACTAAACGATATAGAAACAGACCTCAGTTTGAAGAGTGGCCTTTAAATCAGGATACTTTATGCTGGGCTGTTTATCATAGAATGCATGCCAAAGAACCTGACTGGGAGCAACGCATCACAGTTCAACCTGAATTAAGTGATTTTAAATGGGATCGCTGGACAGGTTGGAAGAAAGGTGATAAACGATGGGATGTCAAAATTATCAACAATTCATTTCTGGAAGATGAAGATACTTTGTCGATACTTTTGGAATGGATAAAACAGAGGAAGAATGAGGAGAATTTTCTGACGGTCGAATCAAAATGGTGGGAAAATGAATAAAATAAATATACGAAGCATGAAAGAATCTGATATAGAATTTATATCTGAAGTTCTTCATGATCAAGGATGGGGTTCAAGAACAGAAACTATGGAAAGATATTTTTATGAGCAGGACAGTGGTGAAAGGGATGTGTTTATAGCAGAATATGAAAACGAAATTGCTGCTTATGTTACGATCAAATGGGAAACAAATTATCAGCCTTTTAAAGAAAAGAATATTCCTGAAATAAAAGATCTGAACACTTTCATTAAGTTTAGGAACAAAGGCATTGCTACTCAACTGATGGACAAAGCAGAAGCGAGGATCAAAGAAAGAGGTTATAAAACCGTAGGTCTGGGTGTAGGTTTATATTCAGACTACGGAACGGCTCAGAGAATGTATGTGAAAAGGGGATATAATTTTGACTGTCGTGGAATAAACTATGATGGTGAAATTATAAAACCAGGAACCAATGTTTGTGTAGATGATAGTCTATGTTTGTGCATGACAAAGGAGATTTAAATAATGATAAACGAAACCGATTATTCAAATAATCCACTCACCAAAGAGCAGGAAAATCAAATTGATGATATTTTTGCTCAATATGATACAACCGACAAACCTGGTTGTGCTGTCGGAGTAATTCAAGATGGTAGATTTATCTATAAGAAAAGCTTTGGTATGGCTAATCTGGAACATGGCATTCCGATTACTTCTAGCAGTAAGTTTGAGATAGGTTCTGACACAAAACAGTTCACAGCTACCTGTATTGCTTTATTGCAAATAGATGGTAAATTAACTTATGATGATGATATCAGAAAGCTTATTCCTGAATTACCTAATTATGGGGAAAAAATAACAATCAAAAATTTAATTTTTCACACCAGTGGATTAATGGATTATACAAATCTAATGAGAATACGTGGAATAAATTATGATGAATGCTATTACAATAATGAAGATATTATAAGGCTAATAAGTAAAATAAAAGAATTGAACTTTAGACCTGGAGAAAAATATCTGTATTCTGATACCGGTTATGTATTACTTGCAGAAATTATCAGTAGAGTTAGCGGTCAATCTTTCGCAAAATATGTGAAAGAAAAGATTTTTGACCCTTTAGGAATGGATAACACTCAAATAATTGATAATTGGAAACAGATTATTAAAAATAGAGCTACAAGTTATCATGAGAACGATGATGGAGAATACGATACTTATGTACATATAAGTGAAAATATCGGTGGTATCGGAGTTATCACAACTATTAATGATTTTCTCTTATGGGATCAAAATTATTATAGTGGCAAAGTTGGAGGTCCAGAGTTACAGAAGATTATCTCTAATCTTAAAAGAGTAAATGATACTAGTGAAAACGAGTTGTATGGTCTGGGTTTATGCTTTTATGAATATAAAAGTATTTCGGTAGTTTCTCATAGTGGTGATTGGCTTGGCTATGTAAGTGATCCAGTCCGGTATCCTGAATATAAAACGTCAGTAGTTGTATTTTTTAATAATGAACATGAACCAAATCCAATGATAAAGAGTGTTACTGATATTATTCTTGCGGATATTATCAAAGAGCCAAATACAGAACTAATATCTAAAGAAATAAAAAATGAATCATTCAATACAGACTTAGAAAAATTTTACGGATATTATTGTGCTGTACAGAATGTTGATGATAATGGGGAGCCACATTGGCAGGTACATGATGCTTCCGGAAATCGACGTACTATAAAAATCTATAATAAAGATGGAGATCTGTTTTATTGGCGAAATAACGATAGTGAATCGAGGTTAAAGAGAATATCTGAAAACGAATTTATCATGGAGGGTATGTCATTTGATGTTAGACTAAATTTTGATTTTACCACCAATGAAAAAGTCATGAAGTATTTTAAAAATGGCAAATATCCAATTGTTTTTAAAAACTATGAACCGGTAAAATATTCATTAGAAAAACTACATAAATATTCAGGCAATTTTTACAGTCAGGAATTAGAAGTGGAATATCAAATAAAAGTTGATAATGACAAACTGGTTATTTACATAAAAGATAAGAAGATGTCCGAACTTACATTGATTTTAGATAATCTTTTTCTAATAGATGAATGGTATTCTACCTTGAAGTATTGTTTTAATGATAGAAATGAGATCTCAGGATTAATATTGGATTCATACAGGGTTCAGAATATGCAATTTGTGAAACAACCGGAATAAGAAACTCTAAATCTTTATATAACTTCACAAAAGAGATTATGATAGATACAAAACTCATATTACTAGAAGGTCTCCCGGGTAGTGGTAAAACAACTACCTCACTTAAAATATTTGAAAAAATTGATAGTGATAACAAAACTTTGATTCAAGAGTTTACAAAGCCTCATCCTATTAAAGAGGATGGTATTATTGATAATGATGAGTGCGCTGTTAAAACATTAGAAAACTGGCAAAAGTTGTGTGACAAGATCATTACTGAAAACCATCTTTACATTATGGAGTTTGCTTTATTCCAAAACACAATTTGTGTAATGCTTTTAAAAAATTGCAGCACAGATCAAATAACAGATATATGTTATAAAATACAAAATATC
>JAQICF010000277.1 GCA_027858795.1 Candidatus Delongbacteria bacterium
ATACTTCTTGAAACCTCGTAAGTAAAATCAACATGCCCTGGTGTATCAATAAGATTTAAAATATATTCTTTTTTGTCATCAGCTTTATATTCCATTCTGATAGCATGGGATTTAATAGTAATCCCTCTTTCCTGTTCTAATTCCATGTCATCAAGAGTTTGTTTCTTGATATCTCTGTCAGCAACTGTACCTGTCGTTTGCAACATTCGGTCTGCCAAAGTAGATTTCCCATGGTCTATATGTGCTACAATACAAAAATTTCTAATATTATCGTTCATTCTATATCTTTCATTTAATTTGAGTTATATCTTAGCGGAGAATATACTTGAAGTAAGCTTAATAATCAAATGAAAAAAGCTGCCATTTGGCAGCTTCTTAAATCGTTGTTATATTATAAATTTATGATTCTATGTAGTTTTATCTGATGCCAATGCTGATTCCATTATAGTTTTCTTCACAATATTCTCAGTACTTCTGTGACTTTTATGTAATAAATGTTTTTCCTCAAAGAGTTTCGTTTCAACTGTTCCATCTTTATTGATCTTAACGACAGTTCTTTTTCCGCAGTAACCACAACCCATGTACTTTTTCTCTGGGGTGTAAGAGATTTCTCCAATTTCTTTTTCGCAATGAGAACATTTGATCTTGATCTTTTCTTTCATTTTGGATCCTCCGTAAAATAGATTAACATTTATGTGAAAACGGCATCATAATGAATCTTCATTTTATATAGAGATTATACTATTAATGTAATAATTTTGTTTCACTAAACCAAAGAAATAAAATATTTTTTATGAGTTTTTTGAGTTTTCTCTGATGATAACCCATATAAAAAATGGACCACCAAAAATAGCAGTTACGATGCCTACAGGTAGTTCTGCAGGTGAAAGTATTATCTTTGAAATTAGATCACATATCAATAACATAGAAGCTCCAGTTAAAACTGATGCAATCAATAAATGCTTATAATTCTTCCCCACAAATGAAGAAGCAATATGAGGTGCAATTATCCCTACAAAACCTATTGGACCTGTGAAAGCAACTACCGAACCGATCATAAGTGAAGTAACCACGAAAAGAACTTTTTTAACTTTATTTATCTCAACACCACGGCTGATAGATAATTCATCACCGATGCTTAGAAGATTAAGCTCATTTCTGTAATTGTAAATAATAATTGAACCGATAACGAAAAATACAGCTGTATTAATGATTGGAGTATAACCTATAACATTCAATCCACCCATTGTCCATCTGGTTATCTTAAATACGTTTTCAGGATCGGTTGTATATTGAAGTAGAAGAATGATACTGGCAAAAAAGAAATTAATTACAACACCAGTCAGTATCATAGTATTATCTTTAAAACTCTTAAGAAACAGAGATATAAGATAAATTATCAAGATCGACAATATTGCACCTGCAAATGAAAAAAATGTGATCAATGAAAAACCAAAAATCGAAAAAGAAAGTGGAGAAATAATATATAAAGTAGCACCTAAAGATGCTCCACTTGCAGTACCAAGAGTAAATGGTGAAGCTATAGGATTTCTAAATAACGATTGAAATACTGCTCCACTCATAGCAAGAACACCACCGGTTATAAGAGCTAATAATGCTCTTGGTAATCTTATTTTAAAAAATATTTCATTTATCGTATCAGAGTTAAAAATTTCAGATGGATAAATTATAGAACTTCCTAAAAATAGATTCATTGAAAAGAATACAATCATTATAACAAACAATAATATTATTTTATTTGTCTTACTCAAAATCATCTGCCTACTTTTTTATTATCATTCTATTCTTACTGATAGGATGCTGAATATCGATAAATTCCGTATCGTATAAATTGCTGATTTGTTCAGTTCTAAGCTCATAAGTATTTTCTAAGAATTCCAACTTTCCATTTTTTAAAGCAGCTATCCTATCTGAATACATCAAAGCCTTATTAATATCATGAGTTACATTCACTACAGTAATACCCAAATTTTTATTAATATTTGCGATAAGTTCGCTTATCTGTTGATCGTAGAACGGATCAAGGAAGGTTCCCGGTTCATCAAACAATATTATTTTTGTATTCTGAGCAATTGCTGCTGCAATATTAACCCTTTGCCTTTCACCACCACTTAAAGTTCTAAGTTTTCTGTTTGAAAATTCAACAAGATCGGTAATCTCCATACTCTCTTGCACCTTTTTTTTATCTTCTATATTTATAGATGAGAATGAAGAAAAGTAAGGATACCGACTAAACATAATGAAATCATAAACAGAGTAATCATTAATGATAGGAATCTGCGTTACATAGGTTATTTGCTTAGCTAGTTCTTTTTGAGCAATTGATTTGATATTTGACCCTGAGATGATGATATCGCCTGAAGTATAATCCATTATTTTACACATCGATTTCAATAAAGTACTTTTCCCGGCTCCATTTGGACCGATGATAGAAAAATATTCACCTTCATTAATATCAAAAGAAATTTCAGAGATTATCTTCTTGTTACTAATATCAACACCAATTTTCTCAATACTAATTAATTTCATCTTATAATTTTCTCGCTATGAGCATTTCAGCTACTATTAACAGAATCAAAGCATATAGGAAAATATACGAATAATTATTTCTTTCAACTGAAAAAATATTATTCTTTGCAAAAGTTTCTGGATCAATAAATTTGAATTCATTTAATAATTCTTTACTGATCAACTCATTATTTTCCCGTATATTGTTTACTGCAATATACTTTAAAGGGATATTTATTTCATTTTTAACTGAATAGAATCCTTGCTTATCTAAGAATACATTTTGTTTTTGAGCTGAAGAATTTGAAACTTCATTTGAACTTGGATCAAATAATTTATTACCTTTATCCAATGAATATTTATCACCATAACTATGACTAATATTTGAACTTATGTTTGACTGACTTAGATATTTTAAACTGTTATGAATCAAAGGAACGACAAAACCATTTTCAATAATATTTGATAATTCTTTATCAAAGCCGGAACTTAATAAGATTATTTTTCCATTTGAAGCATTTTTTTCAAGTATATAAGGAGAATTATTAACCTTCGCTACAATATCCCAACCTTCTGAAGTCAAATCATAGTAGCTATATATTTCCATACTATTTGGATCAATATCTTGAACGAAGACCTTATTGAATATAGGATGTGTCTTAGAGATAATATTTATGCTTGAATATGAATCGGTAAATTGATTAACACCTTTAATTTTAGGCAAATCAAGATTAGGTATTGCATTTGCGTTGTAATCATTTAAGTTTAAATCTTTCCCGTAAGCAATGAATATCGATTTGCTTGCTCTTAAGAAATTATTAAGTTGAGATACTGTATAAGAACTAAGTTTTTTTATGTCTGTAAATAATATTATGTCATTATCTGATATTTGTACTGAATTAATATTATTAAAATCTATTGTCGTTGGTTCAAACAATGAATCTGAAGAAGCATTCATTAAGACAAGCAAACTCTTCACAACAATATCTTCTTTATTACCTACAATGAGTGTCTTTATTCTTTTTGTACCTGGTAAAACAAAATAAAATACATTGTTCATAGAATTAATATCATCTTCTACTTTAAAGAACATTTGAGTATCCGAGATAGCAATATTTGTATCATCAATTATTACAGTTATATTATTTGAATCTTCAAATTTTAAATTTTCCGAATAGATCTTAGTGCCTTGTTCATAAAGTTCTAGATTTGCTCTTAAACCTTTACCTGTTTCTTTACTCGAAATGTAGCAAGCTATTTGGTTTCGAATATTGATCTTAACTGAATCAATTGAAATATCATTCTTCTCTCTAACATCTACTCTATCCTGAATAAAATATTTAGAATATTTTTTAGAGTATTCTATAGGAGAATCATTGGTTTTTATTTTACCGTCAGAGAATATCATAAATTCTTTATTCAATTCAATCTCTTTCGATGTGAAAAACGAATCGGCTTCCACAATCACGCTGCTAATCTCTCTTTGCATTCCAGAGATTTTAATTTCATTTAGAAATAATTGTGCATCTTTATTAGAACCAATAAATTTCTTTGTCGGATCAGAAGTACGTATTAAAACTTCTGATCTTTCCGGAACTTCATTAAGAAATTTTCTCAGAGTAGATACAGATTTTTCAAAAATATTGAAACTATCATCCGAAAGTGCCATTGAAGGACTTGTATCAAGATAAATATATAAGGAAGTTTCAAGTTCTGGATCATACTCCGATCTTTCACCAAAATATGGTGCTGCAAAGAACATTATTATACTCAATACGATCAAAGTACGTATAATCAATAGAAGAATATCTTTAAGCTTAGTCTTTTTATTGATCTTCAGAGCTAATTCCTTAAGAATATATAAACTACTGAAAACCATCTGCTTAGGTTTCTTTCTGAATATCAGATAAATGATCAAAGGAGCTATGACCAAGGGCAGAAAAAATAGATATTGAGAGTATATAAAGTTCATTAAATTTCTTATAATTAATTGGAGTTATAATTTAACCAATCAAACAATAAATATCAATAGAGTTATCAATCGAAAAATAGATTTTTACTTTTTTGTTTTATAATTGTATTTGTGGGATTTGGAAGATATAGATTTTAAAGCAGCATAAAAAACAGTATTCTTAATTTTTACGCCGGTATTTCAAGGAGTTACATAAAATTATAGGGTACTGTCAAGAAAATTGTGTCTGAGATCATTCTAACATCATATCAAGTTTCTCTCTACTGGATGAAAAAGCTGTTACAGGATACGAATAAGTTTTCTCTTCAAAACCCATTAAATATGATGCAATAAGATTCATAGCGCTTTCAGGACTAGGCATTGCACCTCTCATTCTTTGCGTTCTTCTAATTGCTTTATTTAGTCTTTCAATCCAATTGGTTGTATATATCATTCTTTGTATTCTTCCAGGATATTTTAAATATGCACAATAATACTGCATGTGTTCAATTTTAAATTTATTTTTAATCCAAGAATACCTTCGTTTCCATTTGTTTATAAAATCATTTAGCCTTAGTGATGTAGCTTTGATAGTTTCATTTTCGGTCTCTAAAAGGAATACTTCTCTAAAGTCTTTTGATATCTCCTTCTTGTCACTGGATCTGACATGTAAAACAATGTTTCTTATTTTATGTACTAAACATTTTTGTAGCTGCGTACCAGGCAATTCTTTTTCGACTACTCTTTCAAGATTTGTTATTCCATCAGCTACTACCATGAGTACTTTTTTCAACCCTCTTGCTTTAAGATCTTTAAATACATATCCCCACCCAGAAGCAGATTCTGTTGGGATGTTATACAGACCTAAAACTTCTCGTTTTAAATCTTTTCG
>JAQICF010000040.1 GCA_027858795.1 Candidatus Delongbacteria bacterium
TCATTCTTTTTTATTCTTTCGTTTATGTAATTTACTTCTGTAGGAGCAAAAACTTGCAAGTATTCGCACTTAAATCCTTTAAAATATCCTGTTAGTGCCAGTCCTGGTTTATTAAGACCACTTTTTGTTATTCTTTTGTCTTTGCCAATTAAGTTCTTTATCATCGGTTTTAGCTTCAGCGTAGACTTTTTTTCTTCATAGAAGCATTTTACTGAGATACTCTTTTGCATAATAAACCTCAAAATTTATTATTAGCCAAGAAAACTTAGAATTGACTAAGCTTCTTTTCTATTATTTAAATTTAAGTAACAATTGCTAGGATAACAATATAAATATAACAAGTAAAACAATATAAATATATTGGGGAAAAGCTTATTTTATATTATCTTACTTATTGAAAATAGCAAGGGATTGAAATCCCTTGTCCTAAAATAAGAAAAAGACAAAACTAAAGTATGGAACACGGTACTTTAGTGCCGTGCAATGAGCGAGGAGATATAATGCCAGAAACTACAAAAAAACTTAAAAATCATTTCGCAGGAATTCTAACCGATATAGGGGAAGACCTAAATAGAGATGGTTTATTAACAACTCCGGAAAGAGCAGCAAAAGCATTCAGATTTTTAACTAAAGGTTATACTGAAGATATTGACAAAGTGGTAAATGGAGCTATATTCGAGACTACAAATGATGATATGGTCATAGTAAAAGATATTGAACTTTATTCTTTATGCGAACATCATATATTACCTTTCATAGGGAAATGCCATGTAGCATATATCCCAAATGGTAAAGTTCTTGGTTTATCCAAAGTTGCCAGGATAGTAGATGTGTTTTCCCGAAGACTTCAAATACAGGAAAATCTGGTAAGGCAGATCGCTGAGACGATCTTGAAATATACAAACGCTGAAGGTGTAGGAGTTGTTATTGAAGCTCAGCATTTATGTATGATGATGAGAGGTGTTGAAAAGCAGAATTCGATTATGACTACTTCATGTATGTTAGGATCATTCAGAGATGAAAACGCCACAAGATCAGAATTTTTGAGCTTGATAGGGAAATCGTAAAGACGTCCAATTTGGGCGTCTCTGATTACCCCTAGATCCCCGGATCAAGTCCGAGGATGACAACAAAAAAGATTGCCACGGATTATAAATAATCCTCGCAATGACAAAGGAAAGTAATGAGTAAAGCAGCGTTAATAACTGGTGCAGCGAAGAGGATTGGAGCAGAGATTGCTATTGAATTAGCTAAGTCAGGCTATGACATTGCCTTGCATTATAATTCATCCGAAGATGAAGCACTTAGAACTCAAGAAGAAATTCTTAAAATTGGTGTTCAATGCAGATTGTTCAAAGGTGATCTTGAAGACAAAGTATATTTGTCAGAGTTGATTAAAGCTGTATATTCATCATTTCCGGATCTTAATGTCTTGGTTAATAATGCTTCAATATTCGAAAGAGCATCAATCCCTGATACTGATTTCGAACTCTTCGAAAAATTGATTGATGTAAATTTAAAAGCACCGTATTTTCTGATAAAAGAATTTGCAAAAGTTTGCGGATCAGGTAACATTATAAATATTTTAGACACAAAAATCACAAAGAACCAAAATGTCTATGCTGCCTATATTTTGAGCAGAAAAGCATTGTCAGATCTAACAAAGATCGCAGCTGTAGAATTTGCACCGAGAATTAGAGTAAATGGTATCTGCCCAGGTTTAATATTACCTGCAGAGAATGAAAGTGAGGAATATGTTGAAAGACTTATTCAAAAGAACCTAGTAAAAAGAAAAGGATCTCCAGAAAATATAACTTCAACTGTAAAATTTCTTTTAGAGAATGATTTTATCACTGGAGAGATTATCAAGGTTGATGGCGGAGAAAATTTAATATGTTAATAACGATTAAGAATATAAAGATTGATGCGATTATTGGTACTCTGGATCATGAAAGGATAACCCCTCAACCGATTGAAATAGATATTGAATTTGAATACGATGCAAGTAAAGCGATAGAGAATGATGATTTTAATTATGCTGTAGATTATAAAGCTTTAACCGATGAAATTATCACTTATATCCAAAGAGCTGAATTTTATTTAATAGAGACATTAGTGAGTAAGGTCATAGAAAAATTGAAGGAAAATGATGAAATTACTTCAGGAAGAGTAATATTAAGGAAACCTAAAGCATTAAAAAGCACTGAATATGTTAGTGCAAAAGGAACATTTTAGCGTTTGGCAATTATAAGTATGAGCTTGGTTATTATAAGTATGAGCTTGGTTATTATAAGTAAATAGCTTATATTATTGCCAAATTTGTAATAATGAAGAAAAGGAGCTTAAAATGAAAAAATTAACTATGATGATCGTTTTGTTGGCAATAATGTCAATGTATGCTCAAGGCAAAATTGGAGCAATCAAAGCAGGAATGTTCTTTCCAGGAGCTTGTGATGGTGGATTTGACCTTGGTATAGAATATGGTATGCATATTGATACAAATCTTGATGTTTCATTAGAAATGGGTTGGTTTAAAAAAGATTTTGAAGACAACGAAGCAAGAGATGATTACCAAGCACAAATACCTGGTCTTACTGATAATGAATATGAAAAATTAAGTGAAACTACGATATACGATTTCCCTATTATGGTTATGGTAACTGCAAAATTTCCTATCAATTTTAACTATAAATGGTTCGCTTCAGGTGGATTAGGTGCAGAAATGCTCTATGCGTCATATACAACTTACGATGATAACGATAAATCGGAACTTGCATTTGATTTTAATTGGAGACTTGGTGGTGGAATGATATATAATCTTGGTGAAAGATCTGAGGTTTTGGCGGAATTAACATATCACAACTCAAAACCAAGTTATGAGTATGAAGAGAATATCAGTGGTACAGATCGTACTTTTACAAGAGAGTACGATATGAGTGGTGTCATGGGAAGAGTTGGTGTTAGATTTTTCTTTAATTAAATATAAAATTTAAGGTAGTAAATTATGAAATACGGTAATTATTTATTTTCAAGTGAATCAGTAACTGAAGGGCATCCTGATAAGATTGCTGATCAGATATCAGATGCAATCTTAGATGCAGCTTTGAGAGATGATCCTTTAAGCAGAGTAGCAATTGAAACTTTTGTAACAACTGGATTAGTGGTAGTTGGTGGAGAAATGACTATTTCCACTTATATTGACATACCCAAAACTGTTAGAAATACAATTAAAGAAATAGGATACGATGATTCAAAAATGGGATTTGACTATAATACCTGTGGTGTTATATCTACCATAGATCATCAGAGTCCTGATATTGCTTTAGGTGTAGACAGGGACGGAGCAGGAGATCAGGGGTTGATGTTCGGATTTGCTTGTAATGAAACTCCAGAGTTAATGCCTCTACCTATAGTATTAGCACATAAATTAACTAAGCAACTCGCTAAAGTAAGAAAAGAAGGGGATCTTGTATTCTTGAGACCAGATGGAAAATCTCAAGTATCAGTTGATTATAAAAATTGGAAACCTGAATCAATAAATACTGTTGTTGTTTCATCACAACACTCTGAAGATGTATCGACTTCAGATCTTAGAGAAAAAATTAAAAATCATGTCATTATACCTGTTGTGGGTGAGATGTTCGATGGGAATGATTATACTAAGCATATTAATCCTACAGGCAATTTTGTTATTGGTGGTCCTATGGGTGATACTGGTCTAACTGGAAGAAAGATTATTGTAGATACTTATGGTGGTTATGCCAGACATGGTGGTGGAGCGTTCAGTGGAAAGGATGCAACGAAAGTTGACAGATCAGCAGCATATATGGCAAGATATATCGCAAAGAACATAGTTGCAGCAGGTTTAGCAGAGAAATTAGAGATCCAACTTGCGTATGCAATTGGTGTTGCAGAACCAGTGTCTATCATGGCTGAAACATTCCGTACAGGTAAAATAAGTGGAGAAGAGATAGTTGATCTTATCAGAAAGAACTTTGACCTAACTCCTAAAGGGATAATTGAAAAATTAGATCTGAGAAAACCAATATTCAGAGATACTGCAGCTTATGGACACTTTGGAAGGGAGCAATTTACTTGGGAAAAACTTGATATGGTGGATAAATTATCATAATGAAGAAAACAATATTTATAATATTTATTTTAAATCTCACCTGTATTTTTGCAGGTGAGTTTGATCTTTTCAAGACAAAGAAGAAATTAAATCAAAAGTTATTTAGAAATCTTAAGCACAATAAGCTAAGACTATCATATACACTTTTTCCATCAGATTACAATAAAGTTGGATTTGCAGTAGAAGAATATATTACCAAAAAATTTGGTTTTATGATCGGGGCAAATTTTACAGATTCCGGTTCTAATATGAAAGAAAAAGCTGAGATCATACTTGCAGGTTCATACAGATTTACGAAAAGAGTTCGTACATGGATATTTCAAGGGAACATGGGTCTTTCATTCAACGATGATGTGTATAATAATAGTGGAACAAGTAAAGGTTTTCGAATGAATCATCTATACGGAAGGTTCACAGTAGAATACTTTTTTGCGAATGGATTGGGATTTGATTATTCAATGGTTGGAAGAATGCCTATTGAAATTGATGTGGATGAGGATATGATGCCTCAACATTCTATCGGAATACTTTTTAATTTTTAGTCACTTAAACATATTCTAGGTACTTAAATATATCCTAGTTACTTAAACTTATTCGAGTCATTTAAATTACAGGTTGAAACTAAGTGAAATATTTTACGATACTTATATTGATCCTGATATTATCATTTTTTTACGTTGCCTTAGTGGAAACGGATGATAGTGATATTGAAATTCAGAGAATTCAGTTAGTTTCAAATATTGATACAAGTTATATCGCGGAGATACCGAACAATAGTTTTTTGAAGAAGATCGACATTGATCTTAGTGGATACAAAACAACTAAGAAGACTTTAATTTATGATAGCCTAGAGTATGTTGCAGATGTAATTGAATTTGAAGATTCTTTGGTAATCGAACTTCCAAAAGAAAATAAGAAAAGTGATCTATTTGCCGAATTTTATTCGTTTTCAACCGTAAAAAATATTTTTAGAAAACATAGAACACACTTGGGTAAATCTAAATCTGAAATTATAATTCATCGGGTAAAAGATTCGTATATTTATGATCTGCGAATTTTAAGATCAGTAAGACGAAGGTGGGATAGAAAAAAGAAAAAAAGTATCGTAGTTTTCGATATTGCTGGACTAAGAGACAGTTTGATTAATGACACTACAAAATTTCCTTTTTTTTCTAAGATAAAAGAAAGGTCAAAATATTTTACAAGAACACAATTACTTTCATCAAACAGATTTCAGTCGAAATTATCAATACTAAAATGCTTAGAACCTTATTTAGTTTTGGATGAGAAAGCTCCTTTCAAGAAAGAAAAAAGCAAGGTCATGACAGACTTGAGAAATTCATCAATGCCTGAAATATATGATAATTCAGGGTATAATACTTACTATTACGGAAGCAATATTGAAGATAAAAAATACTTCAGTAAATTTTTTAATAACAGCTCACTTTTCACTGATAAAACGGATAGAGAAATTCGAATTATCCAAAAATTTGATAATGAAATAAATGAAAATAAAGATGCTGAAAATTTCTACTATGTTGATCTGAATACTGATGTAATAGATAGCGATTACTATCTGAGATCTGTTGATTCCTATCTCAAGGAGCTTTTTTTTCATATCAAAAGTAAAGTTGACATGAATGACTATATATTTGTGATATTATCAACTTCCAATAAAAACATTTTTGATCCAATGCTCACCATGTTCTTCTCTGAAAAAAGTATTGACATGAAAGAGATCGATACGAAAGTTGACCTTACAGATATTTCCAAGACTATTCTGAGTTATTCAAAATTGAAGATACCTTACTATTTCAGTGGGAATAATCTTGCAAAGGAAAAAGAGATTGAAGATAGAAGCAGTATCTTAGGATCTGATACTGATACTCTGATGTTCTATAATGAAAATATTTTATTTAAGAAGCAAAAGTATTCGGATAAATATGAATTGATCACTGTCAAAGAAAATGAAGATTCAGGTAGGAAAAAGGAAGATGTAGCATTTGAATATGAACAACAAATCATCGACCAATATTCCGGTGATTATATCAAGTATTTAATATTCAAAAATGAAAGTAATCAACCAATAAATTACAATTTGAAAATAAATTCGAAGAATAGATTTATTAAGCTTGATGATGTAGGAAATTACTATTCAAAGAAGAGAACTTATAGGCGTTATGA
>JAQICF010000013.1 GCA_027858795.1 Candidatus Delongbacteria bacterium
TCATCAATTGATGGTAATATGCCACTAGAAACTTCTTTAGAGCAAAACTACCCAAATCCATTTAACCCAACAACTACTATCAACTTCTCAATTGCAGAAGCTGGAAATGTAAGCCTTAATGTTTACAATTTCTCAGGTCAACTTATAAGTTCAATGGTTAATGGAACAATGAGTGCTGGTTATCATACAGTTAATTTTGATGCTTCAAACTTAAGTGCAGGTGTTTACTACTACACTTTAGGAGCTAATAACATGACTATGTCTCACAAGATGATTCTTGTAAAATAATCTAAAAGATATTTTGTTAAGATTATAAGGCTACCAAATTGGTAGCCTTTTTTTGTTTATCTTAGTAGTAATGAAAAAGTTAGCAGAATACTGATATTCGAAAAAAACTATTTTCTAAAATCCCAATTTGAATTAAAGGATTCTTCAAGTAGGAAATTATTTATAACAATACTATTTTTAGAAAAAAGAAAGTGTTCAAATATCTTTTTTAACGATTCTGCGTTATGGTTAATAAAAGGTAAGTTGTTTTCTATGATTTTATTAATAATGTAATTTTTATATTCTGGAAATAACATTTTGTGGACAGTGTTTTTTATAGATGTACGTTCAGTATATTTAAGCGTATCAACCATACTTCTAAACATTGCCCCTCTTTCAATATTATCGAGATATGAAATAATGTTGCTTGCTTCTAATTTATGCTTTAAATTTGTCGGTACGCCATCTAAAATTGCAATTAAATCACCAACTGTAAGTATCTTATTATCGTATTTTAATAAAACAACCTCTAATTGATCTTTGTTGAATATATTAAATATATCGGATTCTTTGTTTGTATTATCTGAGTAATAAGTGCTATACTTATTAATGAATGCTTTAATCTGATCTTCCATAATCTCATAATTAAATCTAGAATAAACTCGAGAAACAAAGCTATTATAAAGCTTGTCGTAATTTTCTTGATTACTTTCGATTAATAAATTTAGAAGATTACCTTTTTCATACTCTATAGTCTTAAGTTTTTCAACAATAATCTTATCCTTAAGATTAATAATGTGCCAACCATTTTTAGATTTAAAAGGTTTTGATATTTCATTTAGGCCAATTTGTAAAACATGGTCTGCAATATTACTATCAAGTTTGCTATGAGAAATCCAACCAACATTATCTATAAGCATAGATAATGTTGGATCCTCGTTATATTTTTTAGTTGCTTGAGATAAACTAATATTATTTTCTTCAACATCCGTATAAATATCTTTAATTACTTTACCAGCTTTATCGTTTCCAGTTTTTGATTTAATCGTAATGTAGCTGAGATTGTATCTAAATTTAAAGTCAAAGAATAAATTATTAATATCTCTCTCCGAGAAGATATTAACACCAATGCTATCAAAAAGCAAATTTTCAAGAATTGCAATAGAGTAAACTTTCTTGTGGAATCTACGATTAAATGATTGAACAGTATCAATTTTATATTTTTCGATGAGTGGCACGATTTGCTTATCAATAATCATGTCCTTTAGATACTGTCTTCGTTTTTCAATTTTACTCATATATGCAGCTCTATAATCTTCATAGAATATATTTTGAAGCATATCTTTCTCAAATTCTTTCTGTGTTATTTCACCACCATTCCACGAAGCTATAATCTCTGAAGAGTAAATATCGGAAAAAGATGATAGAAGTAATACAGCGAAAATAAATATTGATGGTAATAGTTTCATAATAGTAATATCCAAAATTATTTTTTAGTTACTTTCCTTTTACTAAGCAATTAAAGTTAAGTTTCTTATAAACTTATTTCAAGAAGAAAAAATATGAACTAACTGCAAATTATCATAGTATACTTTAAAGAATGTGTGTACAATACTATGTATAAATTAGCAATTTAAGGAGTCTATCAATGTATAAATTAATATTTATTGTAATTACTTTTCTATTGGTCGTTATTTTAAGTGCGGACGGTAAGACTTTTGACATCAATGATTATGTGATAGATCTAGAAAATAATAAGATCGAGCATATAAATGAAGATAGCATATTCATGCATTCCTATGAAGATTCTTTGAGATTGTCAATAACGACAGAATTGCTAGAATATGAATCAGGAGTCTTCCCTCTTTTTATTGAAATAGATTCAATGGAAACTATTCTTGTTGATGATAATATCAATATTCCGAAATATATCGAAACAGAAACTAATAAAGTTCTAAAATATAGTAATAATCCGATAAAACTTGGAGGAAAAGGTACGTTAAGGCACAAGTACTTAGCTGTTTTAGAGTCTTTTCCATTTGTTTTCAAAGATGATTCTTTATTTTTTACTCCCAGAATTGAATATTCATTCATAGATACTTTTTCATTTACTAAATCAAAGTATAGTATATCTGAGAAAATAGATATGATTATCATTACCAAGGAAGAATTTGTTGATGTTTTTGAGCCTTTCAGAATTTTCAAGAACAAGATGGGGTTAAATACAAAAATTAAAACAATTGAAGAAATATATCAAGAATACGAAGGGGAAACTGATGTAATAAAAATCAGACACTACATACAGGATATTTATAATAAAAACAATCTTGAATATGTTGTAATTGGTGGAAATTACAGTGTTATTCCAGTTGGATATGCAAAACCCTTAGATGGTGTAGAGCAAGTTCCCACAGATGCTTTTTATTCTAATCTTGATGGTGAGGTAGATAATAATGGGAATGGAATATATTTCGAATTATTTGATTATCCTGATTTTTATGCGGATGTGTATGTTGGTAGATTTCCTGGAAGCAATCAAATAGAGTTGCAATCAATTATCCAAAAGCAAATAAATTATTATTTAGGTCTAGTTAATCAAAGGTCAGATTTTAATACTTCCCTATTTTTATCAGGTTTTAATATCTTCATCCCCAAAGATGGTGAAGAAGCATGCGAAAAAGTTAAGAATGAATTTCCAACATATTTTAAGATAGAAACTTTATATGAAGAGAGTTCACCAATATTCAACCAACAAACCTTAATTAATGCTTTAAACTTAGGATATAATGTCTATTATCATCAATCACATGGTGATTACAATAAAGTAGGTCAAAATGATAATAATTGGGCATTATGGAGTGATCAATTTTATAATTTTACTGGAACTTCAGGATTATATTTTGTTGCATCATGCCATCCTGGAGATATTGGATTTTCAGGTTTATCTCAAAAAGCTATGATAAATCCAAATGGAGGTTGTGTAAATTATATTGGATCTTCAGGGAACGATTATCTTGGTATTGGCACAGGAATGCATTTAATATTTTTCAATAATGTTTTACGTGGAAAATGCTTTGGTGAGAGTTTGGTTTATGCTAATTTATTATCTTATGGCAACCTATTAGGAAACGCAGGAGGTATGTATTTAAACTATTCTTACAACATACAGGGAGATCCATCAAATAAATTATTTTTAAGAAATCCTAGAAATATATCAATATTAGGTATTGCTCAATTTAAGAAAGGCAATGGCTCGGTAAATGGAGTATTTAATGTTGTTCCAAATGAGACAGTTGAAATCACTCTAATGGCTGATGGTGAGATAATTACAACTACTACAACGGAGAGTCAATCTTTTACATTGGAGTACGATAATCTGTTTTCCGACAGTGTTTATGTGTATTATCATTCTCAGGAGTGCTATTTAAAGGAAAAAGGTTATCAGGTTTATGATAACAATGATACTGAAATAGAGATTGCAAACATTGCTATTGATGATGATAATAGCAGCGATATTTGCGAATCAGGAGAGCATTTCTCTATGAATTTTGATATAAATGTCAGTTTAAATGAACTTAATCACGATTCATTAATCGTTTATCTTTCTGAAAATACTGATGAAAATTTTACTTTTGTGAGTGACAGTATTAAGATAGCTATGCCATCGCTGAATAACTTAACAAATCTTTCAGTATTTGATATTGTTTATGATCCATTAACTAAAGTTAAAGCAGATTCTTCTCTGAAAGTAAAACTAAATTTCCAAATTGATGGAGGAGCTTTAATATCTCAGAAGGAAATATATTTACCTTATGCTGATCCAGTTCTAAAATTACAGTCAGTTTCATTTACTCAAAATAATATATTTCCAACATTTATTAATGACTCTCAGGGAATGATTAATAAGGCTGAAGTTTCTTTACTTGAAATTATCAAAGAAAGTATTACTGAAGTAAAAAGTACAAAAATTCTATATGATATTTTGGGTTTAACCACAGTTGAAGATGATACTTTGTATTTCCAAATTGATTCTACCAAAACGTATAAGTTTCAGATAATGATAAATGATGACTATGTATATAACACTTCAGAATTTACAAGTAGTAACATTTCCGGAAGCCTAAAGTTGTATACAGATTATTCCCCAGGTAAAGTAAATCTAGAATGGGCAAATGATCT
>JAQICF010000082.1 GCA_027858795.1 Candidatus Delongbacteria bacterium
ATTGGTGTTGGGAATATTATTGGTTCGAATGCTTTTAATCTTCTTTTTGTGATCGGTATCAACTCTATGATAAAGCCTTTCCCTGTGGATGATTCAACTATTGTTATCTGGGGACCTGTTATGCTTTTTGTAACGGGCATCTTATTTTTTCTTGGATGGAAGAAATTTTCACTTTCACGTTTCTCAGGGATTTTACTGCTTGTAATGTATGCAGTATATACAGTTTTCGGTTTTTTGATACAGTAGGGGTTTATCTCCACAGGTTGAAACCTGTAGTTAATGGTGTGTTATCCCGCTGGGATAAGTAATATAACCGGAGATTTTATGAGAATACATTTAATTCAAACATCAGTTAATGAGAAAGATACAGGTGCAAATTTTAGAAATGCTGTTGATGTTTTCAAGAATAAAGTACCTGACAACGGTGGACTAGCTGTTCTTCCGGAGCTTTTTATTCCGGGATATAAAGAGGAAAATATCTATGAATGGGCTGCCAGGTCAGAGGAAGTTGTTAAGAAGTTCTCTTCATTATGCAAAGAGAAAAAGACTGCACTTATTCTTGGTACTATTTCAATCGATGATGACAGTAAGAGATACAACAGGGCAATTTTTATTGATGATAATGGAGAATTAGTCGGTCATTATAATAAGACACATCTTTTCAAACTGTTGAATGAAGATATTTATTTCACTCAAGGTGATGATCTTCCTGTTTTTGAATATAAAGGTTGGAAGGTCGGAATTAATATTTGTTATGACCTGAGATTTCCAGAGAGTATAAGAGCTTTGTATAAGAAAGGTGCGAACCTTATCATTTTACCTTCCGCATGGCCTCATGCGAGGACGGATGTTTTTAAGAAATTATGCTTTGCAAGAGCTATTGAAAATCAATGCTATTTTGCTACTTGCAACAGGGCTTCTTATTCTGCAGATCATTATACATATGCTGGAAATTCTATGATTATTGCTCCAGATGGTGAGCTTTTAGTAGAATGTAGTGAACTGGATGATTACAAGTCTGCTGAGATCGATATTAATAATGTGGTCGAATATCGAAAGCAGATTACCTGTCTTGATGACCGACGTGGGGATTTGTATTAAGGACCCCAAACAAACACTGCTATCCATGGTAGTGCTGTTAAAATACTTAAAAATATTCCAATATACGATAAAGCTTTATGTTTTTTCCCTTTCTTAGATCTGAATCCCAAGATCAAACCAATGATACCTCCAAGTCCTACAAGAAATAATCCTGAAAGTCCGAATACAATAGACCATTTTGCGATTGTCTGACTTTCATTGTCCTCTTTGCTGGTATTGACGTAGTCTTTGTAAAATCCATACAAAGCTAAAAGCAATCCACCAATACCTGTTCCTATTATTACCTGCCAAGAAGAATCCATAGCTACTTTCTTTTTTTATTCAAATTTAATAATAGATAATCCAAAAACATAAAAAAAAAAAGCTAAAAAAATATTTGTATTATTTTTTTAAACGTTTATACATTTATTGTCTAAGTTACGAAAATGCTGTAAAATAAAAAAAAGGCAGAAAAATGAGTAAGCTTGATCTAGGTAAATACGGGATAAATGATGTTGAAGAGATATACCATAACCTATCTTACGATGAGTTATATAAGCATGAAACAGACCCATCTTTAGAAGGGTTTGAAAGAGGTTGTGTCACGGAATCAGGCGCAGTCACAGTCGATACTGGTATATTTACCGGAAGATCTCCTAAGGACAAATATATAGTTTGTGCGGGTGAAAGTTGTAAGCATGTTTGGTGGAAAGACGCCGAAAACATGGTTTCAGATAACAAACCAGTTACAAATGAAGTGTGGGAGCACCTTTACGGTTTAGGTAGAAAACAGTTGTCTGGAAAGAAACTTTATGTTCAAGATGGTTATGCCGGTGCAAATGTTAATACAAGATTAAAGATCAGAGTTATTACTGAAGTTGCCTGGATGGCTCATTTCGTTAAGAATATGTTCATAAGACCTACTGAGGAAGAATTAGAAGACTTTGAGCCTGATTTTGTAATGCTTAACGCTTGTAAAGCTACAAATCCACAATGGGAAGAGCAAGATCTCAATAGTGACGTATTCGCTGTTTTCAATATAGATAGAAGACTTGCTGTTGTTGGTGGAACGTGGTATGGCGGAGAGATCAAAAAGGGGTTTTTCTCTATGATGAATTACTTCCTACCACTGAAACATATAGCTGCTATGCACTGTTCTGCAAATATGGGAGAAGAAGGAGATACTGCTTTATTCTTTGGTCTATCAGGTACAGGTAAAACAACACTTTCAGCTGATCCGAAAAGATATCTTATAGGTGATGATGAGCATGGATGGGATGATGAAGGAATTTTCAATTTTGAAGGTGGTTGTTACGCAAAAACTATAGACTTGGATAAGGACAAAGAACCTGATATATATAATGCTATCAAGAAAGATGCGCTATTGGAGAACGTGGTTTTTGACAGATCGGGTAAAATTGACTTTACAGATGTTTCAAAAACTCAAAATGGTAGAGTTTCATATCCTTTGTATCATATAGATAAAATAGTTAAGCCTGTTTCAAAAGGAGGACATCCAAAGAACGTTATCTTCTTGTCTGCTGATGCTTTTGGAGTTTTACCTCCGGTAGCAAAATTAACACCTGAGCAAACTAAATATTACTTTTTAAGTGGTTATACAGCAAAAGTTGCAGGAACAGAAAGAGGAATTACTGAACCTGTTTCAACATTTTCAGCTTGTTTCGGTGCTGCCTTCCTTTTATTACATCCAACTGTATATGCCGAAGAACTTATCAGAAAGATGGAAGAGCATGGTTCAACAGCATGGCTAGTTAATACTGGTTGGACCGGTGGAGGATATGGAGTAGGTAACAGAATTAGCTTAAAAGCTACAAGAGCGATAATCGATGCAATTATTAATGGTTCACTTGCAAAAGAAGAGTTCCATAAAACGAATACTTTCGGTCTTTATGTTCCTAAAGCAGTGAAGAATGTTGATGAGAATTTGCTTCACCCAAGAAAGCTTTGGAGTAACGAGGATGATTTTGAAAAAGCAGCAGATGATCTTGCTAGAAAATTCATTCATAATTTCAATAAATATGCTACAAATGATGAAGGTAAAGCTCTTATAAAACACGGACCACAAGTATAAGATCGTTGAAGATAAATTATTGAAGGGATGAAAAGTGAAGTGCATCCCTTTTTTATGTGATAAAATTTTAACAATATTTATTTTGTTTTTATAAAACCTACCTTATATTCCGACCTGTAAGTAATGAAAGTAACATCACTTTAATTGAATAAAGGAGTCCTTAAATTGGAAAAAGTAAAACTTTTTAAGGAATTTACACCGGAAGTATCAAAGGATAAATGGATGGTCGAGGTAGAGAATGACCTGAAAGGTAAACCTTACGAGAAGATCTGGTGGAAGACTTATGACGGTTTTCAATTTGAACCGTACTATAAGAACGCAGAAACAAAAGATCTCGCTCATCTGGGAACAATGCCAGGACAATTTCCATATCTACGTGGAAATAAGTGTGGAAAATGTAAAAATTCATGGGAGATCAGACAAGAGATCTCTAATGCTGATCCAAAAGAAGCAGTAAAATTCACTAAAGAAGCATTAAGTAAAGGTGCTGAAGCAATTGACCTTGTTCTTCATACCAAGTTGAGAAAGGGAATTGCTAAATGCAAATGCGAAGGTGTTTGTGATCCAACTATTCTAAGAGGAATGGTAGTAAATTCTGAGCAGGATATGAAAGATATCCTTTCTGCTGTTGAAGAGAATGGTCTTAATATTGCTGCAGGTGTAGTATCAAAGCAGATATTTGATATGATCAAAGGAAATTCTGAACTTAAAGGCTCAATCGACAATGATCCATTGAAAGAGCTTTCTCTGAACGGATCTTTCGCTGTCGGTGAAGAAAAAAGATTCTCGGAGATGAAGGATATCTTCGAAGAAACTCTGAAAATGCCTAAGTTCAAAGGTCTTGTGATCTCAAACGATCATTACTATGATTCAGGTGCAACAATTGTTCAAAAAATAGCTTATCTATTATCATCCGCTGTTCTTTACAAAGATAGAATTGCAAATGATATTTCAATAGATGATTTTGCAGACAATACTGTTCTTTCTTATTCTATAGGTCAGAACTATCTGATGGAAATTGCAGGCATGAGAGCTCTTAGATTGCTTTGGTCAAACATAGTTAAAGTTTACGATGAAGGGTCAGAGACAAAGATAAGAATTCACGCAAGAACAGGTATCATCAACAAGACAAAGTATGATGCTCATGTTAATGTCTTAAGAACAACAACAGAGGCTATGTCTGCTGTGATCGGTGGATGTAATTCACTTACGGTTCTTCCTTACGATGTTGCTATAAATGAACCGGACAGCTTTAGTATGAGAATTGCCAGAAATACAGAACTTGTCTTAGGTGAGGAAGCTCATTTGGATAAGTATGTAGATCCTGCAGCAGGTTCTTATTACATAGAAAAACTTACCGATTCAATTGCAAAAGAAGCCTGGAAAATATTCCAGGATATCGAAGAGAATGGTGGAATGCTTGAATCACTGAAAAAGAATACGATACAAGTTCAGATCAATGAAGTTAAGAATAAAAGAATTAAAAAACTTACTAGTAGACAAGACAGCTTAGTTGGAACTAATCATGTCCCTAATAATTCTGAAGAAGCTCCGGTAGTAAGGAACGCAGATCTGCGTTCCCTACAACAGAATAATGATATGATTTCGGATCTTTACAAAGATCCTGAATATAAAGTTGAAAAACTTAAACCTTTTAGGATCTCAGAGATATTTGAAGAAATGAGAGCTGATACAGAGATATTCAACAAAGCTAAAGGTAAGAAGATCACTGCTTTCATGGCTACAATGGGAAATCTTACAATGAGAAAAGCAAGAGCTTCATTTGCTATGGGATTCTTAGGAGCAGCAGGATTTGAAGTGATAGATAACTTGGGTTTTGCAAATGTTGAAGAAGCTGTGTCTGAAACTATAAGTTCTGGTGCTGAGATAGTAACTATCTGTGCTTCGGATGATGATTATGCAGAGATCGCAGCTGATTTTACAAAGAAGATCAAAGCAGAAAATCCAAATATCGTTGTAATTCTCGCAGGATATCCGAAAGAACTTATAGGCTCATTGACAGAAGCTGGTGTTGATGAATTTATCCATGTAAGATCTGATTCAGTGGAAACTTTAAGAAGTATCCAGAAAAAACTGAAAGTAATTGAGTAAGCTAATAAAACTATATTGTTAGTAACTGATTAAGCAAAAAAACTATAAAGGTAAAGATATGCCTAACTTTTCAAACATAAATTACGATCATTCACTGTCAGCAAAAAAGACAGAGAAGAAAAATATTGATATAAGCATAACTTCAGCTGAACAAATTGATATTTATCCATACTATACTCAGGATGATCTTACAGAAATGGAGCATCTGGAATTTGATGCAGGTGTTACACCATATCTCAGAGGTCCATTTTCAACTATGGGATCAACAAGACCATGGACTGTTCGTCAGTATGCAGGATTTTCAACAGCAGAAGAATCAAATGCTTTCTACAGAAGAAACTTAGCTGCTGGTCAAAAAGGGCTTTCAGTAGCATTCGACCTTGCAACTCACAGAGGTTACGATTCAGATCACCCAAGAGTTACCGGGGATGTTGGTAAAGCTGGTGTTGCGATAGACTCTGTATTAGATATGAACATTCTATTCGACCAGATACCATTGAATAAAATGTCAGTTTCAATGACCATGAATGGTGCAGTTCTACCTATAATGGCGTTTTACATTGCAACAGCATTGGAGCAGGGAGCTGAATTAAAAGATCTGTCTGGGACTATCCAGAATGATATTTTAAAAGAATTCATGGTAAGAAATACTTATATCTACCCTCCTAAACCATCAATGAAGATCATTTCAGATATTTTCGAATTTACTTCACAGAAAATGCCTAAATTCAATTCAATTTCTATCTCAGGTTACCATATGCAGGAAGCAGGAGCAACAGCAGATATCGAGCTGGCTTATACTTTAGCAGACGGTCTGGAATATCTTAGAGCAGGAGTTGAAGCAGGATTGGATATTGATGCATTCGCACCGAGATTATCTTTCTTCTGGGCTGTCGGAATGAATCATTTCACAGAGATTGCTAAGATGAGAGCAGGAAGACTTCTATGGGCTAAAATTGTAAGTCAGTTCAATCCAAAGAATCCTAAATCTCTTAAGTTAAAGACACATTCTCAGACTTCAGGATGGAGTTTAACTGAGCAGGATCCTTATAATAATGTAGTAAGAACTTGTACGGAAGCCTTGGCAGCTGCATTCGGACACACTTCATCATTGCATACCAATGCTCTTGATGAAGCAATTGCACTACCAACTGATTTCTCTGCAAGAATTGCAAGGAATACTCAGATATATCTTCAACAAGAGACAGGCATTTGTAAAGCTGTTGACCCTTGGGGTGGATCTTATTTCGTAGAGAAATTAACTGAAGAATTAGTTGAAAAAGCCTGGGGTCATATCGAAGAAGTTGAAAAACTCGGTGGAATGGCAAAAGCTATTGAAAGTGGTCTTCCAAAGATGAGAATTGAGGAAGCATCAGCAAGAAAACAGGCTAAGATAGATACAAAAGAAGACGTTATAGTAGGTGTTAACAAATATAGACTTGAAAAAGAAGATTCATTGGATGTTCTTGAAGTGGATAATTCATCTGTAAGAATTTCTCAGATAGAAAGAATCAAGAAGCTTAAAGCAGAGAGAAATGATGCTGAGGTAAAAGAAATTTTGGGTAAATTAACCGAATGTGCAAGAACAGGAGAAGGAAACTTACTTGCGTTAAGTGTTGAAGCTGCTCAGAAAAGAGCTACTTTGGGAGAGATCTCCGATGCACTTGAAGTACATTTTGGAAGACATAAAGCAGAAATTAAAATGATATCCGGAGTTTACTCGGGAGTTGCAATGCAGAATGAACAATTTGCCAAAGCCAGGAAACTGGCTGATGAGTTTGAAAAGCTTGAAGGTAGAAGGCCAAGAATAATGATCGCTAAGATGGGTCAGGACGGTCATGACCGAGGAGCAAAAGTTGTTGCTACAAGCTATGCAGACCTTGGTTTTGATGTAGATATGGGGCCATTGTTCCAAACACCTGAAGAAGCCGCTAAAATGGCTGTTGAGAACGATGTTCACGTATTTGCAGTTTCTTCTTTAGCGGCAGGTCATAAGACTTTAGTTCCTAGCGTTATAGAAGAACTTGAAAAGCTGGGAAGGGAAGATATTATGATCGTTGTTGGAGGAGTTATACCTGTCCAGGATTATGATTTCTTATATGATGCAGGTGCAATTGCAATCTTTGGTCCGGGAACAGTTATCTCTGATTCAGCGATAAAGATACTTGAGATACTGATACAGAAAGTTACGCACGATAGAGCATAGAATATTAATTGACAATTTACAATGGACAATTGATAATTAAAATCAAAACCGTAGGGGCGTATCGATATACGCCCTTCTGCGATTTTAAACATAAAAATATTTTCACAGGAAGATTGGAAGACAAGGAAGAGATAATTTAGGGGATGTGATCATCCCCTTTTTTTTATTAATTATACCCTTTACATATCGTCTAATTTAGCATAAATTTCAGTAACTTTATTATTTAAAATTAAATAGGAGAAAAAAATGAAAAAGCTTATCATTTTAATATTTGTCATAACAAGCATGATGTTTGCTCAGAAATTTGGAGTAAGTGTTGGTACAGGAACTTTTGCAGGAACCGATAACTATTCTCCGAAGCATGCAATTGGTCATTATTACATGTCAATGAATGACAAGTTTACGCTAGGTTTTTCAGCTGGATTTGGAATAGCACAATTTAACACTGAAGAAGATTTTGCTGATCCTGCAGATGCAACAGAAGAAATAAACGTATCTATTACTGGTATTGCTTTGGAAGGAGAAATTCTTTATTTCCAAGCTATTCCTAATAGTGGGATAAAACCATATGTTGGGCTTGGACTTGGTGTATATTCTTATAATAGAAATGAAGAGAATGATGACAATAATTTCGAATCCGAAGCAACTACATTCGGTTTTGGGCAATTTGTAACATTTGGATTAGATATGAATATATCTGAAAAAATGACGATGTTCGTTCAATTCAGAAAACTGGGTTTTTCAATGCTAAAAACTACAAATACTATCGAAAGAAACAATCCGATCAATGATAGCGAGGTAACAAGTGATTACCTTGCTCATCCGGGTATGAATGATCTTGGTGTCTCTGCAGGGATGAAGTTTAGTTTCTAGAAGAATAGTTCTCAAAAAGACACAAAGAAAAATATATAGGGGACGAGTTTAATTCGTCCTCTTTTTAATTAATTTTGTCCTTTACACACAGCTGTTATAAACGTAAATTGAAATGGATCTAAATAATATAAAAAAATAAAATATAGGAGTAGGATTATGAAAAAATTATTTCAGGTATTAATTACAGTTTTTATAAGTGCATTATTATTAAACACTATTGGTTGTAGTGATGATGATAACCCAACTTCACCACCACCTCCAATACAGACAGCTCTTAAAATAGTTGTTAAAAGTAGCTCGGATAGCTCTTTGATACAAAATTCAAATGTTGTTATTTTTCAAGCAGAGACCAAAGAAGCTTACTTAAGAGATATCAGTGATACTGATGGAAATGCTTACTTTGATTGTGAGGAAGGTAACTACTATGTTGAGTTAGCTGCTCAAGGATTTGATCCATCTCCAGCTACAAATGTTACACCAATACCATTTTATGTAATGGAACATGATACAACAACAAAAACATATTACCTGGATTCAAATGTTGTGGCTAATTCCGGTTATATCAAGGGCTTTGTAGAGCCTGCGGTTAACAATTGTCTTATCCAAGCAGTAACAGCAGGAGGAACAGAGAAATATGCTACTGTTTCAGGTCCCGATGGATTCTTTATACTCTACAATATTCCTTTTAATACCTATACAATAGAAGCTCTCAAAGCAGGTTATCAAATGGATGCGGTTGTAAATTCTACTATTCCACAAGCAACGATTTATGATTCTGTAACAGTAAATATCTCTCCATACGCAGGTTCAGCTCTTTCAGGATCAGTATCTTTTCTTGCAACTACAGATACTCTTGATGTGGATATAGTTCTAAGAGATCCTATTACAATGGCTGTGATTCCTGGTATGATTACAAGAGAGCTGACAGGAAATTATTCTCTTGATAGTATTCCTGATGGAGATTTTATTGCATGGGCATCTTTTGAAAATGATGGATATGTCATCGATCCTGACTGGATCTTTAAAAATCCTGATGGACTTGACCTCTCATTCCCAACTGATAATAATACAACTTTGAATTTCAGCCTTACAGGTTCGATAAATATGATATCTCCTACTAATCCTGCGGATTCTATTTATGCATTTGAAGCTGATTCCCTTATACCAACCTTTTCATGGGGACCATATGCATCAACAAAAGAATGGATTATAGAAGTGAGAGATCTAAACGGTAATGTTATTTGGGGTGGTTTTGATGCAAGTGGTGTTGTTCAACATCAGCAAATATCAAAAGATACATATAGTGTTGAATATAATTTTGATGGCTCAGCATCAGCGAATTTAGTACCTGGCAACATATATCAATGGAAGATATATGCAGATGATGATACTGCACTTAATGTGCAAACACTGATATCTGCATCGGAGGATCTGAGAGGAGTATTTACAGTACCTGAATAAAATTTTCCAAATATGTACGGGTCGCAGATCTGCGACCCGTACATATTTATCATTTATCTAATTAATCCAAAAAACATATCGTAAATACTATTTTTATTTAATATCTTATAAACCATGAGAAAAGAAGGACCCGATGATTATATAAAAGCCAAGGTATCAACTTCAACATTGAAGAGGATACTTGTATTCTTTAAAGGACATGAGAAAGCAATATTTTTGGCAATTCTTGCTGTTGTTTTAACTACAGCTTTGAATGCAGCTTTGCCTTTAGTTTTCAGAGAAATGATCGATAATGCGATCCCTTCAAAAGACCTTGGGCTTGTATTCAAATTTGCGAGTTACTATCTTGTTTTACTCATATTATTTGGTGGAATTCAATATTTCGAGATGATAATCGTCGGTTTCATGGGTATCGACATTGTCAATAATATCAAAAATGTAATGCTGAAGCATATCATGTCCCTATCAATATCCTTCTTTGACAGACTTGGAAGTGGAAGATTGATTAGTAGAATAGAAGCGGATTCTCAGAAGTTATTTATGCTGTTCTCTTCTATCGGCTTATCTCTTTTGAATGGTGTTTTGAATATCTTAATAGCTTTATCAATAATGTTCTATACAAATGTGAAGCTGACACTATTTGTTCTGGCTATAAGTCCGGTATATCTTCTCGGAACGTATTTGATATTCAGTAAAATGAGACCGATGTTCAGAAAGGAAAGGGAGCTTTATGCAACGATAGTTAATTTTCTCAGCGAGCATATAAAGGCTATCCCGTTACTTAGAAACTTGAACAATCTTAATTGGTCGAAGAAAAAATTCCATAAAATGAATGAAGAGAAAAGATGGTATGAATTCAAAATTTATATCATAGAGCAGAGTATATGGTTTGTAATGATGCTTTGTCCACAGATAGTTATAGCATTGATACTTTACAACAGTGTTGACTGGATAAAAGAGGATATAATCACTATCGGTACTGTATGGATGTTTATACAGTATATCCATCTGGCAATTCAACCACTGATAATGATCTCTGAGCAGATAAGAGAACTTCAAAGAGCATTTGGTGCAGCTGACAGGATATTCGAGATACTTGATACTGAACCTGAAGTAAAAGACAGTGAAAATCCTGTTGTGGAACTGGATTTTTCAGAGAAAATAGAATTCAGGAATGTTTCGTTCCAGTACGAACCTGATAAACCGGTTCTTAAGGATCTTTCACTTACAATAGAAAAAGGTACTACAGTTGCAATAGTGGGAGCTACAGGATCTGGCAAAACTACTATTATTTCATTGCTTTCAAGATTTTACGATCCTGACGAAGGAAGTATCTTAATTGATGGAATAGATCTGAGAGATATTAAGCAAAGTACTCTTAGATCTAAGATGAGCCTTGTCCTGCAGGATATTTTTCTTTTCCCTGGAAATATTATGGATAACTTGAGAGTATTAAGAAATGATATTTCAGAGGAAAAAGTAGTTGAAGCAGCTAAGAAAATGGGTATATACAACTATCTGAAAGCTTTCCCGGAAGGTCTTAATACAGAACTTTCTGAGGACGGTGGCAATCTTTCATTTGGAGAAAGACAGCTTTTATCATTCTCAAGAGCCCTTACATTCGACCCTGAAATACTTATTATGGACGAAGCAACCAGCTCAATTGATCCATATACCGAGGCTGAAATCCAGAGAAGTATGCAAAAACTTCTCATGGGGAGAACTTCTATAATCATAGCTCACAGGCTTTCCACTATAGAACACGCGGACAAGATAATCGTTCTTGATCATGGAGAACTTATTGAACAGGGAACACATCACGAATTGATGAAAATGAAAAATTTATACGCGAATCTTTACTGGACTCAGACAGGAATTGAATAAAACAGTTCATAAATATTTTCTCTATTTAGCTATATAATCAATGTGTCACAGGCTCAAAATGTGCAAATAATATTAAATATTATTTGGTATTGCTTTTTTTAAAAAAAGAGTTAAATATCCGTTTAAGAGCACTTATCAGAAAAAGATATTGCTAAATAAACTTAAATGGAAATGCGGTAAAAACTATCATTTAAATTAATAGGGGATAAAATGAAAATTGCAACAAGATTGGTCTATCTAATGATCATAATAGCGCTGTTAACATTTGTAGGATGTAAAGGCAATCCGGATGTTAAACAAAATGAAGATGTTCAGATCGATAAAGAAACTATGGTCGATGATGTAGACGATAACCTCAACAGTGATGAAATTAACTTTGATGATGATTCACTTGACACAGAAGATATCTCTGAAGAGGATATGAAAATCTTTGAAGATGACCTGAATGGAGATATTGAGGAATTGGACGAAAATGATTTATCTGATGACGAAGATTCAGAAGAAGAATAATAAAAAACTATGACAGATCTGATCTGGACAAAACTGTTCTGATCAAGGTGTCATTTAATGTTAGATAGGAGTAATTATGAAAAAATTGATCAATCTCTTTATGATTGTTCTGTTACTGGCTGCGACAGGTCTTAAAGCTAACCAGAACGGGTCCTTAGTTTTAAGTGGTAAGGAATGTCAGGAAGTTGGAGCGGGTGATGATGTAGACGACGATGAAGGTGAAACACCCGATGATGACAGTGATGACGATGGTGTAATTCCAGATGATGACGGTGTGACTCCAGATGATGATGACAGTGATGACGATGGTGAAACTCCAGATGACGATGACGGTGAAACTCCAGATGATGATGACAGTGATGACGATGGTGAAACTCCAGATGACGATGATGGTGATGACGATGATGGTGACTGGGACGAATAGAAAATTAATTAAAACGTTAATTAAAAGGTCGGTTTTCCGGCCTTTTTTTTATATATTCAATATTGATAAAATTCTAAAAAAGAAATTTAAGTCAGTCTGAGTTAATCGAAGACTAAGACTTGATAGGTGTAAGTCTAGCATTTCGATAAACTCAATGTGACTTACTTCAAAGAAATAAAGGGAATTATGTTTTTATATTTTAAATGGTTCTGGCAGTTCTGGAAACAAGCAAAGAAAAAGTTGCTTCTGGTCCTCTTTATTACAATGATAACCATTGTGGCAAAGACTGCATTTCCTATACTTTTAAAATATATCGTGGATGAACTCGGTGGAGATTATCAGGTAGATCAGATGCATGAAGTTATCTTGATTTATCTTGCTGCTGCTATTGTGCATGAATTACTTGCTGTTGCGCTACCTAATTTTAGAGCATATCTGAATATCCTTTTCACGGTGATGATCAGAAATAAATACTTTAAGTCTTTTACAAAGAAAAACGAACATTTCTTCAAAAGGTTCAGAACGGGAGATCTTCTTACAAGATTAACTGATGATATAGACGGTGCCTGGGATAGAATATCATGGTATTCCTGCTCAGGGGTTCTTAGACCTGTGGAAGCTGTCCTTGTTCTGGTATTTACTCTCGGAGTTATGTTCTATTACTCAGTTCCTCTGACTTTATATACCTTTATTCCTTTACCATTTCTGGTTATTATCCTTTCAAAGACCGAAGATAAAATGGTTAGATATACTACAGCTAAACAGAAGTCTATTTCAGACTGTAATAATGTGCTTGAAGCATGTTTTTCAGGGATAAGAGTTATTAAGACCACACAAAGTGAGTTTGACCAGATAAGAAAGTATAATGAGGTTCTTGAGGAAAGAGTTAAAAGAGAGAAAGAATTTCTCAAGATCAATCAGGTGATCCAGTTCTTTTCGATGCTTGTTAATAATGCAGGTTCGATTATCGTTATATTCATCGGTAGTGTTTATGTAGTCAGAGAAGGGATAACTTTAGGAACACTTTTATTATTCATCATATATCTTCAACAACTAGTAAATCCTATCTGGACTATAAGTTGGTTCTATGCCTCTTCAAAGCAGGTATTCCGGTACGTTGACAGACTTGTAGAGACAGAAACTGGTGATGATCATGATATTTCAAAGAATAGAACTAAGAAGGTCGATGATTTTAACGGAATTTCAGTTGTTAATGTTGATTTTAAATTCGATGACAGTGAAAAAAATTCTATAAACAATGTATCTTTCAACCTGCAGAAAGGAGAAAGTCTTGCCGTAGTAGGTGCTGTTGGAAGCGGGAAATCAACTTTACTGGAGATAATTGTAGGCAATCTTCGACCTTCAGCAGGTCAAGTAACGATAAATGGGATCCCAATTGATGAAATTGAGAATGATTCCTTAGGTGATATCATAGGGTATATTAAGCAGGAGAATGTTCTTTTCTCGGAGACAATAAAGCATAATCTTGAGCTCGGAGATGAATTCACCGATGAAGAGATAGAGCAGAATTTAAAGACTACTATTATGACCGATGAGATAAATAAGTTCCCTAAGAAAATGGAAACAGTTCTAGGTAAAAAGGGTCTGAGTCTTTCCGGAGGGCAAAAGCAGAGATTGTCTATTGCAAGAACACTTATACGAAAGCCTAAGCTCCTTTTAATGGATGATTGTACTGCCGCTATGGATGCTCATACTGAGAAGATCTTCTGGAGCAATTTTAAGGAAAATTTACCGGATACTAGCTGCATTATAGTTACACACAGACTTGCTACAGCACTTCATGCAGATAAGGTTATAGTTCTAAGTGATAATAAAATGGTTGAGTATGATACTGTAGAGAATTTATCCAAGGATGGTACTTTATTCATGAAGATCATGACAGGGGATCTAGATCACGATATAAAGGATGAGATTAAAAGTTAGTGGCAAGTGGTAAGTGGTCAGTAGGGGCAGGCTCCTATGTCTGCCCGGATGCGGTCGTAGAGCTAATGTAAAACGTCCTTTTTTTATTTTCCAGGATCAACTATAGTTTCGATCTTTCCAGTCAATACTCCTGTAACATTCCATGCATTTCCATCATCCTTACCTTGATCAATAACAATTTCAACAGTATGCATCCCCTGTTTTAAACTATCAAGAGGAATAAGATATGGAGGAGTCAACATAGCCGGACACCAGTTTGACCTACTCAGATCGCTTGATGAAACTCCATTACCGAAATTACCTGATGCAGGACTAGACAATCTATAAGTTGCACAGTCTGTCCTCCAAGGATATATCTTGAAAACTTCCACACCGTCAACGAAAACTTGGTTCAGCTTAGGATTGAATTCGTCGCCGCCACCCCAACCACCATGACCGGTAGTTGTAAAAAGTAATTGTAGGTCTTCAATTTTTTCGGTAATATCAAATTCAACCATTAGAGTATCATTATCAAAGAGTTTTCCGTAATTTTGTCCTGACATTTCTAGAGTGTTTACTGTTGAAAACAAAGGTTGGATATACTTTGTAACTTTAATACTGTCATTTTCACTATATCCCGGATGAAAATCAAGATCAAGACTAACTTTATGGCCGCCTTTATCATAGTTGCCTACAAAAACACCGACCCAAATCTCATCTTTATCGTCAGGTATCAATGATGAAATCTCCTGCTTATAAATTACATCATCTTCCCAATCGTAGTTATTTATTTTATTCTTATCATTAAAATAATCTGAACCGAAAGATGTAATAAATCGCATTATTTCAACAACTGGATCATAATCTTTATTTCGAGTTATACCTTGATATTTTCTTTCTTTATTATCTGAACTCACCGGCAACCTCTCCAACCCGAATTGATAAGCATCAAGAACAGATACTTTCTCATTTTCAGGGATAATAAAAACTGAACCGGTCCTATCATATGCATCACCATTCGATCTGCATCTGAGTTTGGCAAAGATCATTCCACTATTTTTCATCTCATCGGTAAGTTTGATCTTTTTCATTATTACAGAACCTTTAGAAAAGTGATAAGTTGTATCATTCTTAAGGAATTCTTCCTGTGCAGGCTTTATATCATTGTCAAAGTTTATAGTTTCTTCTTCAAAAACTTTGAGCTTAATAAACCTGGAATTTATCTTAATCTCATCAAATTCAGCTTTAGTAACCAATAAAGCATCATCTGAGTTATACTTTTGATCTGTATACTCTTCTGATACAGCAATCGAATCTGCAATTATATTTCTGTCTCCATTAACAACGATCTTCAATGCTAACGCATTACTTTTTGGTAAAAATCTACTGTAAGGGGATCCTTTAGCTTTAGTTTCTTCGGTAAACCAAACTTCGATTTTATTAGAGAAGTAAGAATAAGATGCATATTGACATTTGTAACCAAGGATAGTTTCAGGATTATTACTGAAAGCAGGTTTGGGAAGGGAGTCAAAGGGAGTAATGTCCTTATATAATTTATCGGAGTATTTTATGGTACTTACATTTTCTCTGTTTTTGAAATCGGTATAATACTTTATCTTATCATCGACACCTGATAGATAAGCGATACTATTACTGTAATTAAAAGTAATACCATCTTCTTGTTTCTTATCTTTATTGTATTGTTCATAGGTCACTTTGTAAGAGTTTGCAGAGAGTAATACAGGTATGATCAGCATCAAGATATTTAGGCTCAGCTTCATTTTGTCTCCAGAATATTTAAAAAAAAGGCGAGAATTATCTCGCCTTGAAATTCATTTTCCAGAATATATTATTCTTGTTCAGGAATAGTTTTTACTTCAGGTGCAGCTTCCGGTTCAGCAGCTTCTTTTGTAGGTTGACCCGCAGTACCTACTTGACCTGTAAGAACTAAATAAGGATAGATCATTACGAACAATGACATTGGTATTGTAAAAGGTAATGTTATAATGAACATTGAAATAACTTGGATAATGATCATTACGATAAAATGTCCTGCAAAAATATCCATCTTGTAACCTTTCGTAAGTCTCATACTTTCACCCATAGCTTCAAAAGCTCCCATGTCTTTATCAATTATCAAATAAGGAACAAGGATAAACATGTAAGCTAAGATAAT
>JAQICF010000181.1 GCA_027858795.1 Candidatus Delongbacteria bacterium
GATCGTCTACTTTATTAATCAGAGCTAAAATCTCTTTTTCATAATTTGTTGTAAAACCATTTTCTTCGCAATAAAATCCTTTTTCAATACGCTTTAACTTATCATAATTGACTTTATAATATTTAGTATAATCTTTTTTATGATGAGCTAATAACTGCACAAATTTTTCAATATGAGAAGTTGTGGATTCATATCCAAGAAAACTATCATGTATTAATACTTTAGATAACTTCCTTAATGACTTTTCAATTAACTTTTTATATTCAGAATCATTAATGTGAAATATATCTGTATTAAATGTAAAAACTTTATTAAAGTCCATAGTATCTATATTCTTGGCTTGTTCATATTAACTGTTTTTTTTAGTGGTTTCAGCACTAGGATCCACATCAATTTCTGAAGAAGATTTTAAACTGATCCCAAATTCGCTAAGAGCAGAGTCGACTATTTTTCTTGCCTCGTCTCGTAAATGTGTAAAATATTTTTCTAATTCTTCTTTGATAGGTATAAAATCATCATCAATATCAGCTTTTAATGTATAGAAATTATCTGCATTTGCCACAGCAATATCAAGATACTTGATTGCATTAACTGCATCATTTTTAATTGCATAAAATTTAGCTAAATTAAAATATGTTTCGGATAAAATTATTGAGTCTTTATCGAGTGAATTTAAACTTACTTTTATAGCTTCATCTATGTTGCCTTTTATATAGTATATCCAACCTAGAATGTAATCAATATAAGCGGCAAAAACCTTTTCTTCATTCTCCAAAGCATATTTTTCTGCGTTTTTGAAAGCTTCCATAGATTTATCTAAATCAAATAGATCTGAAGGATGGTGATATATCAAACCTAAATAGAAATATGCAATGGGATTTTCTTTATATCCTTCTATCGATTTATTGAATCCTTGCAATGATTCATCTAACAAGTTGGTTTTAGTAGGATTATCTAAATACTTACTATACTTAGTTGCTGATTCCTCAAAAATGCTCAATTCTTTGTTATGCTCACTAAATGTCATAGAATCTTTTATCACATCTAAGTCTTCTGTTAATTCGCCATTTTTGATCTCATTGATCCATAACATATCAAATAATTCTATACTAAATATCGCACCATAATCATTCATTGTGTATTTTTGAATTTTTATTTCTTCTCCTTGATCTTCATCTATTGTTCTATGTTCAAGAAGTCTTTTTGCATGATCTGTTTCACTATTGATCAAAGTCTTAGAAAAGTTCATTTTCTCAAAATTTCTTTCAATTAATTGTTTCTCGTCTAAATTTTTATGATTTTTAAAGTTCGCTTCATTTATCCTATTTATCCCTTTCAAGTTAACCTTCTTTGGCCCCATATCAGGTAATTTGATAAAATACGATTGCATTAAAAATTCTAAGTAAGAAATTTTCCATGATGTTGAAAATGGTTTTAATAACATTGCCTTTTACCTTTAAATAGTTATACATAATACTTTAGGTATAATATTATTGCTTAAAGCTTGAATTGTCAAGTATTTTATTCTTGTAGTTTTGTAATATTTTTACTATTTTACTCAGAGATTAAAAAATTTACGGAGATAAATATGAAAAAAAAAGGATTTACATTAGTGGAACTAATAACTGTTTCCGTTATAATAGGTATTTTGTCCGCCGTGGCAATTCCTGCTTATAATGACTATATCACAAAAACATCAGATCAAGTCTGTGAAAATACTGCCGCAATGATACTTAAATCAGTTCTATTATTTATACAAGATAAGGATCCAAATCTTGCTCTATTAGAACGAGGTGTTCACAGAGATATTGATGAATTAAATGCGATTTTAGGAAAATCTCGAATACTAATTCCAGACTATTTCACTTTAGATGTAGTAGTAGATGAACCCGAGGAGATAACTGTTTTCATCCAAGATGATCAGTACATGGGGTCTGCAACTACAGGAGGATAATTAAACCAAACAAAATATTTATTTAAACCTTTCGTACATTTTATCCATAAATTGGATCAACTGCTCCCCGGATATTTCTTCATCAGGAAAATGTCTTGAAATAAGCATACTATCCATTTCAAAAACTTCAGCAATTTGTTCTATAGTATAATACTTCCCTGTTTCTATTTTTTTAAAACTGCTTAAGGTATTGATCAAGAACATAGTACCTAGATCTAAATCAACAAATTGTAAACCAAATAATTTCTCTTTCTGCCTTATCATCTTGACTTTAGCTTTAATTACTATAGTTGAATTCGGCATGAAAAGATCAATTGAATACTCCGAATCTTTTTCTAAAGTTATTTCATCATCAAGATCTATCAAAATACCTGACACTGAAACATCAACTACATTTCCCTTCAGCTTTTTATCATTATATTGAAACAGTAAGATTGTATCAAGATCAACTCTTCCGAAAAATCTTTGCTCACTCATTGTATTCTCCATATCTTATTTTCCTAAAACTAGAAGCTAATTACTCAGGTAACTTAAATCAAGTGAAAAATTATTATTATTATTGCAATAGATTATATTTTTCCTTAGTTTATGCCTAATCATAAAAAAAAAGTAAACTATGACTGAAAAGAAAAATGATATATTGATTTATTTTAATGATGCTTTGGTAGCTACTACGTCATCGATCATTTCGTATGAAAGAGAGTTTGAAGATCAAAAAGAGTATCGCTTTTTAAATACTGTCAGTGAGCTTTCAGCTACTATTTTTTGTAATGATCTAAAAATAATCCCAAACGAAAATATTCAAATTGAAATTCTTTAATTATAAATCAGAATTTACAAATTCTTGCTGTAAATTCTTTAAAAATCAATCCTTTTAAAAATACTTATACTTGCTAAGACTGCAATTACACCAATTATTGAAGAACTAACAAGTGGTGCTGATGAATAATTTTCTGACATTACAACCTCTTTGATCATAACAACAGTTTCGGAAATTTTCGGTAAAACAAAATGCAGTGTCTTAATTACACTTTTGTAATAAGTACCGTCCAGTATCGTGAATTTTTGAATTCCTGCTAATATCGGAGATAAAATGAAAATCGTAAAGTATACGATCAGCAAAGATACTACTGTATTTCTTGTTATAACTGCAACAAGAGATAATAGGCTAAATAGGGTACTAAAAAACACAAAAATGATCAATCCTGAAAAAAGAAAATTGTAATTCCATATCTCAAATTTTACTGAAAGCACTATCCATGATAATAGTACGATATAGAATATGTTTATACCTACAATTGTTAATGCACCTAAAAATCTTTCTATAAATATCATTTCTCTGGATATTGGCTTCGAAATAATAAGATCAATCGACCCTTTTTTTAGAAAATTGGGAAAAATTCCTGCTGTGGCAAATAAAGAGAAGAATATTGATATGAAAAATACCGCAATAGCAATACCTGTTTGAACATATCCTAGAATTTCTTTTGGGTCAAATAGATTTTCACCTTTGTTCGCATTAATGTTCTGTCCAAAAAAATCTAATAGTATCTTCGAATCCACTCCTCCAACTTTTACGTTTAGTGCAAACATTACTAAAATAATAAATAACGTTGATAAAATGAAAAATGTTAAAAATATTTTTTTTGATATTGTTTCTTTTAAAGTTAGTTTATAGACACCCAGCATTAATTCTTTCCTATTACTTTTATAAAGTAGTCTTCTAAAGTTTCTTTTATTGGTGCGATTTCCGAGATAGTAATCTTGTTTTTTCTAAGTAAATCTATCATTTCATTTAGGTCAACCAAATTATTGTTTTGTATCTTATAAAATCCTTTGTTATAGCTAATACCCAAATTTTTACTGTGAGCATATTCTTCGATAACATTATTTTTTGAACCATCTAATAATACCTTGTAATATCCTGTTTCATTTATAAAATGATCCAATGGTCCTTTTTTGATCAATTTACCATCCTTTAGAATGGCTATTTCATCGGATATTCTTTCTACTTCACTGAGTAAGTGAGAATTAATGAATATTGTCTTTCCTTCGCTTCTTAATTCATTTAGTATCTCTCTGATCTCAATTCTACCGATTGGATCAATACCATCTGTAGGCTCGTCTAAAAAGATAATTTCAGGATCATTGATCAAAGCCTGCGCTGTTCCCAATCTTTGTAGCATACCTTTAGAAAATTTCTTTACTTTAATATTTCTCTTGTCATGAAGTTTAACTTTTTTTAAAAGAATTGGAATTCTTTCTTTTATCTTTGATTTCGAGACATTAGACATTAGTCCGTAATAATATAATATTTGATCAGCAGTTAAATAATTTGGAAAAATATGGTTTTCTGATAGATACCCTATTTTTTCTCGACTTTTAAAATTTGAAATATCACCATCAAATATTTTTCCCGATCCTGAAGTTGGTTTAATTATGGAAAGAATTAATTTTATAAAGGTTGTCTTCCCTGCTCCATTTGGACCTAACAAGCTAAATACTTTACCTTTCTCAACTTCAATATTAAAATCATCTAATGCTTTGATCTTTCCGTTATTATAATATTTTGTTAAGCCTTTTGCTTCAATTACATTCATAGATCAATTGCTTTCCATTTATATTTTTTTCAAAATACCTTTTAAAAGTAACCAAAAATTCTCAACTGAAGATATCTCTAATCTTTCATCCGGAGAATGTGCTCCTTCGACAGTTGGTCCGAACGAAACCATATCCATATCCGGGTACTTATCTCCAATGATGCCACATTCAAGACCTGCATGGACTGCTTTAACAGAAATCTCATCATTAAAAGTTTCTTTGTAAACACTTTGCACTATTTTTAAAATTTTTGAGTCCGGGTTTGGTGTCCATGATGGGTAAGGATCCTCAGTTTCGTAATCATATCCCGCTAGCATTCCAATAGATATTATCTTATCTGAAATATCCTTAATTGAACTTGCTACAGAACTTCTCTGGCTGGTAAGTATCTTAATGGCATCCTCAACAAACGTAACTGATGCTAAATTTGTTGATGTTTCTACCAACCCATGAATATCCTTGCTCATTGAAAAAACGCCTGCTGGAAATGAATATAAGAGGTTAAGAAGTACACCTTTATCCTTTTCACTGAAAACATTTCCTTCCTGTTTTACTTTCTTTTTTGAAATAACTACTTTATCATCAATTTTTTTATATTCATCTCTATATATCTTAATATATTTCTTTATTTCGGCGTCTAACAATGGTTCATCTTGCTGTTTGACACCTATAACTGCATTTGCCTCTCGAGGAATAGCATTATGTTTATCACCTCCTTCAAAAGAAAATAATGAAAAATTTAATTTGTCATTTATATTCCATAAGAATCTTGCAAGCAAAATAACTGCATTACCTAAACCTTTGTTGATAACCAATCCTGAGTGACCACCTTGCAAACCGCTAAGCTTGATGTTATAGATTACTTCTCCTTCAGTTTGAGAAATTGTTTTTATCTGCTTATGAAGAAGTGTTGATTTCCCCCCTGCGCAACCAATGTACACTGCACCTTCTTCCTCAGAATCCAGGTTAAGCAATAATTTTCCATCCACAAAATCTTTTCTCAATCCATTTGCACCATTTAAACCAGTTTCTTCATCAACAGTAAATAGACATTCTAAATTTCCATGTTCAATAGTATTTTCTTCCAATACTGCTAAAGATGCTGCAACACCAATTCCATCATCAGCTCCTAAAGTTGTTCCTTCTGCAGTCACCCATCCATTATCAATTATGAGTTTTAATGGATCATTATCAAAGTTATGATCTATACCTTCATTTTTTTCACATACCATATCAATATGAGACTGCAATACTGTAGTTTGAGAATTCTCTTTTCCCTTTGTCGCAGCTTTCTTTATCAATACATTTCCTACTTCATCTAACTTATAATCAAGCCCCTGCTCAATTGCAAAATCAACCAAATATTTAATAAGTTTTTCTTCTTTTTTTGAAGGATGAGGAATTTGGGAGATATTATAAAAATGTTTCCAGAGTAATTTTGGGTTTAGATCTGTTATCATAAGGTTACCTCTTAGTAATAGTTTTGTTAGATATTAAATTCAAGATTCTCATTCGCATTGACTATGACAAGATTACTTTCGGGATAATTCACCTCTAAATATGTTCTTGCTTTAAATAGATTTTTTTCGATTGTTTGATCATTAAATTCATGATTGTGGTGAAATAATACTATTTTCTTCACATTGGATCGTATCGCTAAATCAATTCCAATTTCATATGAGGAATGTCCAAAACCTAATTTTCCTCTTAACTCTTCAGAAGAATATTGAGAATCAAAAATAAGAATATCAGCATTTTTATAAAATTCAACAAACAAATTAGTATCTGATTGAGTTTTATATTCTCCATCCGTTGCATACACTATTGTTGTACCAATCATATCAGTGACTTTAAATGCGTAAGACCCATTAGGGTGATCTAATTTCATCGTGACTATTTTTAAGCCCCCAAGTAAAATTTCTTTTCCTTCCTTTAGCTTATGAAATTTTTTCTCTACAGGTCTACTTTCCAAAGAAACAGGGAAAAATGCTGAATTTTGCTGATCAGATAATATCTTTTCATAATCATCATGAACCGAGTAAATATTCATCGCTGAATTGCCAATATGTAATGGAGCAAAAAAAGGTAATCCATTTATGTGATCCCAATGGAGATGTGAAAGAAATAGATGATACTCTTTGGATGTAGGGTTTATAAACTCTCCCTCGACAATTTCTTTACCTAGTAATCTAAGCCCGGAACCTGCATCTAAAATAATACTTATTTGTTCAGTTGTGATAGTAACACATGAAGTGTTTCCACCGTACGTTCTCTGAAGATGACCTGGCAGTTCACTAATAAACTCATCTATTTTATGTTCATTCGAGATATCACATTTTGATGCATGAGATAATATCTCCTTTATCTTATTCTTATATTCATTTGGAGTAAGAGGTGATGGTATACTCCCACGAACTCCCCAAAATTTTACTTTCATCATGTTACCAATAAGTTATGAAACCATTTTCGTTAGGATTTAGGAATATATTTGTATTAGTCCTACTTGGCAAGACAAAATATTTTTCGTAAAAACATGTTGATTTCATATAAACAAAACTGTTTTTGTGTTTTTTATCACAAATATTATCTTGATTTTAACTGATCTACATCTTAAATTATCTGTTCGTCTATTAATTGGAATTAATAATATTTAAAATGAAGTGGAGGTTGTTTTATGAAAAAAACCAAACTATTTATCCTTGTTCTTGCATTGTTTGTGCTTTTTGGATGCTTTGAATCAAAGGAAAAAGTAGAGAAGAAGAGTTTTAGTAATTCTCAAATCGCTTTAAACTACGCACCTGCAAACTCAATTGCTCTTTGGAAGTTCAGTTCAATTGATAAGCTGTTCAAGACATTTGCTGTTACCGATAGTTCTATTTTTGGTGAGACAGTAACATCAAAAGATGATATGTCTGAACTAACAGGAATACTTGGATTTAATCCAATGATGCTTGCAGATTATGAGAAGATCGGTATTGATACAGGTAAGGAATT
>JAQICF010000205.1 GCA_027858795.1 Candidatus Delongbacteria bacterium
CAATGAATTTATCCTCTTTAAAATCAAACTTCATATCAGTTGGAGTATGCGACTCAACTATCTCAAGCTGATCAAGAATAATAGTATTCTGAAATTCTCCATCCTTAAAAATATCAATATGAGGATTATGCTTAACACCCTCAGGTCTCTTCTGAGAAACCCAAACAAGAAGTTGACCATATTTATCAGCATACATCCCGTTCATAACAGACTTCAACTTACAATTTGGAATGATCTGTTCACCATTCCATACGAATCCTGAAGTTTCCTCATAATGTTTTTTCTCCTCCGGATTATATTCTATCCTTGCATTATGTTTTGAAATAACACCAAGCAGATCTCCTGATTTGTTCTTCCAGTGGATCTGGTAGCTCTCAGGAAAATTCGGAGCAAAATAAACATTCCCTTTATGATAAGCAAAAGGCATGAAAATGATCTTTGCACCTTCAATATCCATTGGTTCATACTCAGCAGGTATTTCATGTAGAAGAACTTTGATATTGAATTTCTTATCTTTTATACAAAATTTATTACCTATAAATACTTTATCGTCCTCAGCTTTGAAAGTAGGGAAATATCCGATTATTTCATCATCACCTATACCCATATCGTTTGCACCATAATAAAGCTGCGGTACTTGAATCAACTTATTCTCTCCAAAGTTACCACTCAGATCGAACAATGCAAATTTTGCTATACCGGGAGAACCAATCCCTAAAGAATCACCAACTACGACTATATCCTGACCACCAACAATCTCGCCAGGACCTTGACCCTGCTTACAGAAATTTAGCAGATATTTACCATCCTTATCGTACTTGAAGACTGTCTGCTTTACAGCATCGAAAATATAAAAATTACCATCAGCATCAATTTCCATGTCTGAAGCACGTGTGAAAGTGATCATTGTATCTTGCTCAAGACCTGTGATCTCAACTTTATTATCTATCACCAATTTCAAATTAGGATTTGCAGGTACATTCCTATTACTATAATGCTTCACACCATCCTTTTCTGTTATTGTACACGTTTCATTTCTAGAACATCCTACTGTCAACAAAGACAGAAGAAAACTGAAAGTTAACATTCCGATCAGAATTTTTGAATACTTTTTCATCTCAACTCCTTATTTAATGATATTTTAGTTTAATGTACAAGTTGAATAATAATACTTTGATAACTAAATATACACAATCTTCTGATGAAAAAGCAATAATTAGGTTTGAACACGATAAAATCAGAGATGGATTTGGAAAGTAAATTAAAAAAAGGCGACCATAAAAGCCGCCATAATGGGATCCTATTATTCATAAATGGTATTCATGTACTTTTCATGAATATCATTACCAGTTCGTTTTTTTACTTCATTTGAGGAGATAGGAATAGTATGCTTTTGAATTTTTGATCCTTCTTCAACGACCAATTTGGTATTTATATCTGAGTTGGTCGTAGAATTCCTTTCAATTTCAGAACCAGTATTATTTTCTTCAGCTAAATGATCGTGGCAATAATATCCAAATATCATCATTATTGTTAATGAAGCAGTGCTAAAATAACCATTTCTTGAAAACTTCATTTAATCCTCCTTCTAGATTTTATAGTTGTTTATAAATTGTGTTATATGTATAAGGTATTAAGAGAGTGTCATGAAAGTAACAATACTCCTTGAAACCTTTTAACCTTTTTGCTCATTCTTCTCATTCGGTATCTCATGTCCACACTTGCCATTTCAACTCTCTCTTCATTCTTGTTTATTTTTTCTGTGTTTGATCTTTCTAATTTTGCTTGGTTATTGATCTTCATGATGTTCTCCTGATTTTATGTTTTTGCTTTTTTTAACATCGATACGTTCGTTTGTTAACTTATTTAATGTATCAACACAGGCAATATAGTGATTATTAACATCTTTGCCAAGTTTTTATTTACTTTTTCAATGCTTTGTGCGTATTTTCATTAAGATTATTCATGTTTTACAATGCCTTGTGTTAACTTTGCTGAATATTTGCATTTCAATCATCCATTAATTATTGTATATTGTATTACATATATAAATACATTAAAGGTTAAAATATGGCAAAGGACAGATCCAAGAAAAAGAAACGAGTAATATTCAACTTATATTTTTGGCTGGGAATGTTTTTCCTATTATTCATTATACTATTTTATATAGCGATCCCTTTTGCTGTAAAAACGATAGCAAGTAATTATGTAAAAGAAAACTATGACCGTGATCTTGAGATAGGTTCATTTTCTCTGAATCCTTTCGGTTTCACTGTGACTATTGATGATCTTGTTCTTTATGATACTGATGGAGAGACCTTCGTCAAATGGAAGAGGTTCTATGTTGATCCTGAGATAATCCCTATGATGAGCAATGAAATAGTAATTGATAAGCTTGCTCTGATAGGTTATGAAATAAACGTCCGTAAATTCAAAGATGAAAAATTCAATTTCTCAGATTTCCTTGAGGGTGATTCTACCGCTGTCGTTGATACCGTTGAGGTAGATGATAAAGAATCTGCCCCCTGGATCATTCGTTTGAACGATCTGAAAATTGCTAAGATGAATCTTTCATTCACTGATAAAACAGCCTCACCTGAACTCTCTTTGGACATTGATGATTTTAACAGTTCTGTACAGAATTTCACTATAAATACGAGTGAAATTACTGACTGGGACATAGACTTTACAGTCAGTGGTGGAAAGATAGCATCTAAAGGAACTCTTACTCTAGAGCCGATGTCTATTGAAACAAAACTGACCATTGAAAGACTTCCGGTATCAATTGCTAACAGATTTATACCCGAAAATATGACACTTTATATCGATGATGGATATTTCTACTCTGAATACGATATCAGCCTTGGTATTGATGACAGCAGTAAGGTATTTGTATCTGCAAAAGGTGGATCTAACATTGCAAATCTGAAGGTTATCGAAAAAAAGGAAGAAACAACATTGATGTCTTTCAATGATCTTGCCATAAATGACCTATCATTCGATCTTGACCCGATGAAAGTGGATATATCTGAGATAGTCCTCGAGAGTTTTTATTCCAATGTAGTGATTTCAAAAGATAAAAAACTGAATATAAACGATGCACTCGGTATTGAACCCGCACCTGAAGATTCTGTTTATATAGATCAACTCGAGGTAAAAACTGAATCAAATGCTCCAAAACCCGATGTTTTTATCAGGCAGATAAGACTGGTTGATAACTCTGTCGATTTCGCTGACAATTCAATGCCATTACCCTTTATAACCAAGATAGAAAAACTGAATACTACAATAGACAGTATCGATCTCAAAGATGAACAGGAAACGGATATTTCTCTTCACGGTGTAATAGATGAAACTTCCACGGCGGATATAACCGGTTCACTTTATCTCTCTGACCCGAATTATAATACAGATATTAAGTTAACACTGAATAAATTAAATCTTATCCACTACTCCCCTTTCTCAGCAAAATTCGTCGGTCTGCTGATAGACAAAGGAAGTTTTTCTCTGGATCTTATGTATAAAGTTAAAAAGTCACGGCTTACAATGGAAAGTCAGATTAGGCTGAATAAATTAACTTTTGGCAAAGATTATCCAAGTGAGTATGCTACAAGTTTACCTGTAAAATTGCCTTTAGCTCTATTGCAGAATTCTAAGGGAAATATTGAACATGATATAAATGCAACAGGTGACCTTTCCGATCCTGAAGTAAGCTTGAGAGGAGTGATCTTCAAATCAGTTAGCCAGATACTTTTAAATATTGCAGCTTCTCCATTTAAACTCCTTAGAAAAGGGCTGACTATGTTCGCACCTGAAGATCTGAACCACGTTGACTTTGCATTTGCTTCAACAGAACTTGATTCACTTGAAATGAAAAAATTATCAGGGATTTCTTCAGCTCTACTTGATAAGCCTTCACTGAAGATAAGCATAACCGGTGTAGCTGACAGAAAAATCGACAAAAAAGCGATCCGAGACAAGATACATAGCTCTTTGATTACAAAGAATACAAAAACTCCATACGATTCTCTGAACACATCAGACAGACTGAACCTACTGGAAAAGATCTATAAATTAACTTCACCTACACCTGCATTGATAGACTCTATCAAGAAAGAAAATATTGTAAAATTACAACCTGCTCCTACTCCTGAAATGCACATCAGGTTGGACTCTTTGAAATATATAAAAGATATTAAACAGAATGTTTACGATCTACATAAAGTTGATGATGCTGAACTGCTCAAGTTGACCAATAAAAGAGCTCAGAATATTTTACTTCATTTTACTCAGAGAGATTCTGTACCTATCGACCAGGTAGAGATATCTGAAGGTAAATTATCCGAAAAGGTCGGAATCAAAAAGATCCAATGTAAGTTAGAACTTGGTGTAAAGTAAAGACGTAGCACCGCTACGTCTCTTTAAACACCTAGAAAACCCTATTTTCCGGAGATCGTGATATCTTTAACCTTCATCCAAGGAAATTTCGTATACCCAAAATCAGTAACCTCTTCAGATATCTCAACAATATCATTGAGAAATTTGAATGCATTACCACTGATCATGATCTCTTTCACAGGATATTTAATTTCACCATCCTCGATAAAGTAGCTATTCTTAGCAATACCTGAAAAGTCACCATTATCGTTAGGTTGTCCACCAGAGAATCTACTTAATAGAATTCCTTTTTTTGTATTCTTAACCATCTCAGCAAACTTAATATTACCTGCATCTACAGACATATTCGAACCGTCAGTTTTAGTTATATCTTTTCCAACTTTCTTAGATCCGTATAATGTCAATAAAAACGATTTCAGTACACCATTTTCAATTATATTAACATTTTCATTCTTGTAACCATCGCCTGAGAAAAAACTTTTTACTGCAAATTCTTCACTCAGTGATTCTGATCTTAAAGTAAATTTATCACTGGCGATCTTTTCACCTAATTTATCTTTAAGTTTTGACACACCTGTAATATGAGAATAATCTCCCAGATGGCCAAGAACAGGTCCTATCATTGATCCCATACACTCTGGAGCAACAATAATATCACCTTCAAATTTCTGATCAAATGCCTTTGCATTAACTTCTTCTGCACTTTGCTTTAATAATGTTTTAAGATTTACAATATCAATAAGTTTTCCTTCAAGATTATTCATAATTTTTGCGCTATAATTAAAGGATGATGTCTTTTTACCTTCCTTTGAAGTGAACATAGTTACGAATTGATAGTATCCCTGATCGGATGAATAATCCACACCATTTGAATTTTTAAGATAGATGCTATTTTTATTAAATGAAACTCCACCTTCTTCAAAGTGCGTGATCGGATATGCATCCTTTACATGTGTAAGAAATTCATTCAATTTAATATACATTTTATCGTTATCAGGCTCCATTACTCCTGATTCAAACGACTCAGCAGGTTGAAATTCACTAATATCATGAGCTTCATCGGGCTGAGAAGATTTAGCTAGTTCTATAGTCTCTGCAATTGCAAGATCTAGCGATTCCTTATCAGTTTTATTTAATACTTTTGAACCTTTTTTACTGTCCTTTATTGCCGTCAGGGTTAAAGTTATATTAAAAGTTGTTCTAAACATTTTAATAACGCCTGCATTAAAATATAATTCTCTTTTTTCCTCTTGATTTAAAAGCACTCTTGATTTATCGGCACCTTTCAATTTGAGCTGTTCAATGCAATAGTCCATCATTTCTCTGTTTTTCATTATTACTTACCTCCAATGTTAACTTTGCACTTAATAGCAGGGCCACCCATTCCTACCGGTATAGGTTGCTTCTTTCCGCACATCCCTGAGCAATCCCAAACCATATCATCAGAAACCATAGTCACGCTTTTCAATACATCAAAAGCAATTCCTGAAATAGTTGTATCTTTGATAGCTTTACCTAATTTACCGTTCTTGATCTCATAACCAATAACAATTCCAAACATGAATTCACTTGTCGAATCAGCCTGACCATTTGATGACTGAATAAGATAATATCCATCATCTATTGAAGCAATCATATCTTCAAGTTTACTTTCTCCAGGTAAAATAGCAGTATTTCTCATTCTTACTAAAGGTTCATCTGAAAATTCATATGCTCTCGCGTTTCCTGTAACTTCATGTTTAAAATGAAGTGCTGTTTCTTTATTATGCATATATCCTTTCAAAATACCGTTTTCAATTATTACTTGATCTTCTGCTTTCACACCTTCATCATCAATATATACAGGTATTGGGCAAGTATTACTGTCATATGTATGTGCAAAATCAACTAAACTGATCAAAGGGCTTGCAACTTCCTGGTTTAAATAATCTCCTGCTACTGATCCAGCCATAACAAAATCAGCTTCCGTTGTATGACCTATAGCTTCATGTGCTAAAATACCGGCAATTTTTGCATCCAAAATAACATCTTTCATACCTGCGCTAGGAAATACTCCCTCAGTTTTATCGATAAGACGACAATATGCTTCATCAATTCCTTTAAAAAGCTCCTTTGGATCGCTGAAAACATCTTCGAATTGACCTTTGTTTCCAAAAACTTTGAAAAGTTCAGAATTTTCATCATTAACTGTTTTGTTTATTATAACGTAAACAAAAGCTTTAGGTATCATAGAGTAAGAATTCGAACCGTCTGAAGTTATTGTATTTTTTTCCATTTCCAGATCACTAATTACAATTGTTCGGGAAGTCAGATCCGAATATTTTTCAAAAATATAACTATCCAGCTTTTTTATGAAATCTATCTTAGCTTTCTGATCAATCTTTACTTTTTTAGTGTAAAATTCATTCTCTGAGCTATGTGGTCTTGAATCAAACTTAATTTCCCCTTTACTTTGTTTCTTTCCCAGAAAATCCGCATTTTCTGTAGCAGATATAATAACTTTTTCTATTGCTTCATCTGAAATTACAGGATTCGAAGCAAATCCCCAGTTACCATTTTTGTTCACACGGGCAGAGATCCCACTTGTTACTTCAGCAGCATTTCCCATGATATCACCGTTTACAAGACTGATATTTGTAGTACGATTCTCCTGCACTCTCAACTCAGTATACTCTTTAAAGAATTTCTTGTAGGGTGTTAAGTCCTTTTTAAGCATTCTTTCTCCTTCTATTAATTAATTATTTTTTTTACAAGATATAAGTTAAATATTCAAACGTAAAATACGAACATTTATTGGATGAATCAGCAGTAATTAATGGTAAAATGTAAATAATCGGGGACGATTCGTAAGGGACGCAGATCTGCGTCCCCTACATCATGATGTATATTATTTCATCTTTGCTTCGAACTCATCGTCAAAACGGTTAACCAAATTATCACACCCATGATCAAATGCTCTTGTATATCTGTCCTGATAACTGCATTCAAGATCATTAAACTGCTCACAATCATCTTTCATAACGTCAACAGCTTCAGCAAGAATATCCTCATTAGAAGCATAATCAGACTCTAGCCCAAGTTTCTTCATAATAGCTATCAACTGATCCGTAAAAACAACTGTCTTAGGTTTAACTTCTGCATTGAAACCACAAACCATCTTCTGAGTATTGGAGAAGCTACCACCCGACTCAATAGGGAAAGAAGCAGGAAGAATAAGATCAGCATGCTCGGCAGTCTTAGTCATAAAATAATCAGCAACAACACTGAATTGATTGACCGGTTGTAAACTGGTTGGATCTGTATGGTCTAAAACAGTTCCGATAGGGTCCTCACCAAAAATGAAAATATTCTTTGCTGGAACTCCGTCTTTCTTAGAATTTTCTTCAGCGATCTCTATTTTACTGTTCGGATATTTAGCTTTAGCATTCTCAAAGTAACAACTGCAAACATTTTCATAGATACCCATATCGAAAAGACCCTGAGAATTGTTCTTTTCTTTCAGTGATATGATTCCACTTGCTGTTTTACCTAGTTTCCCTGTTAATACCACAAGATTGAATATTTCACTCTGAGTTTCACGAGAAACTTTTCTTTCTGAGAAAACCAATACTGCATTCTGCTCAATATTAAATTCCGCTGCAATCTGCTGAAGATATTCAGCTTCAAGTCCAACGTTCTTTACAACAGCATCAATATCAATAGCTAATAAATTCTTTGAATACTCTTCATAACCTTCCACATTTCCATCAATGAATAACTTATTAACTAAATTACCTTTCACAATGAAGTAGTTCAACGCCTTTACGAAATCATAGTAAGAATTTACTTTTACAGACTTATCTGATTTCTTATTCATTGAAGAATTTGAGCATGTAGTTACGTTAATTACTTCAGTTCCTTTAGCTCTTGCATTATTCAGCATGAAACCGAAAACTGCATTATGCTTATTCGGAGTTGAACCGACCAAATAAACTTTTCCAACCTGATCCAATTGATCAAAAGGAGTATTTGCATAGCTATTGAAGAATAATTCATCGGCTCTTCCGTGATAATGAAATGATGCCAGATTATTAGTTCCTACTGCTGCTCTTGCAAGTTTTGTTGTTAAATAAAGTTCTTCGTTAGTCATTCTTGCTCCTACAAAGAATGAATTTTCTTCTGGTTTAACAGCTTTGATCTTATTTGCAATTAATTCATATGCTTCATAGAAATCGATCTCTTCGAATTTACCGTCTTTCTTTAACAACGGCTTTGTAATTCTCTTTGAGTCATTCAGATAAGTATAACCGAATTTTGCGTATTTACAGATGTTCCCATCAGGATTTGCAATAGTTTTTCTTCCTTCAGCTTTCACAAAGTAACCATTCTTGTGATGAAGATCGACTCCACAACCGATAGAACAATAGTTACAGACAGTTTCAACAACTTCAGTTTTAAAAGGTCCCGGTTTGAAAGTTTTATTTTCTGAAATCGCACCTGTAGGACAAGCATCTATACACATACCACAAGACTCACAAGGAGTGTCTTTCAATGTATTTCCCAATGAAGGAGCTACAAAAGTATCAAAACCTCTGTTCACTAAACCTAGAGCATTTGCACCTACAACTTCATCACAGATCCTTACACAACGTGAACAAAGGATACATTTATTATTATCGATCTCAATATATGGATGTGAATAGTCCACGTCATACTTCTTGAATTCACCTGTGTATTTCTTCTGATCAACATTATAATCTGTACAATATTTTTTCAAGTCACATGTAAAAAGTTCACCACAACCACATTCAAGACATCTTTCCACTTCCTTTTCAGCTTGCTCAGGTTTATAACCAAGTTCCACTTCAGTGAAATTGTGTCTGTCTTCCGGATCAAGAACAGGCATTTCTTCTCTGATCTGAGGATGAAATTCATTCATAAATTCGCTTGCTTCAAGTTCTTCGAAATTATCTCTCTTACTTACGAATTCAGTATTTTCACCAACGATTTCTTGTCCAGTCAGAAATTGATGGCAACTTTTCGCAGCAACTCTGCCCTGTGCAACAGCTTCGATAAGTGTAGCAGCACCTGTTACAGCATCACCGGCTGCAAAAATACTCGCTGCACCTGTTTGAAGTGTCTTAGCATCAGCGTCAATATCTCCCCATCTGTTCAACTTATACTCACCTTCAACATGGGGATTTATATTCTCGATATAATCAATGTCAGACTTTTGTCCGATCGCAGCTAAGATGTAATCTAACTCAACATCGAACTCAGAACCTTCAATAGGAACAGGTCTTCTTCTACCGGAATCATCCGGAGATCCAAGTTCCATTTTGACACAGGTAAGTGAAACAAGTTTTCCCTCATCATCCATGTTTACTTCAGTTGGTGCCGTTAATAACAAATACTCAACGCCTTCAAGTTTTGATTCATGAATTTCAATAGGATTAGCAGGCATTTCATTTTCTGTTCTTCTGTATATAACGTAAGACCTCTCAGCACCACATCTTAGAGCTGAACGACAACAGTCCATTGCCGTGTTTCCACCACCAATGGTTGCAACAATCTTACCTTTGAAATTATATCTTTTACCTGTAAGTTCCATCGTTCTTAGATAATCAATACCTGAAAGAACATTTTTAGCTTCTTCATTCTTAACTCTCATTGCAGCGCCTTTCTGGCAACCGACAGTAGTTATCATTGCATCATATTCAGCTTTTATATCAGAGTAGTTAACGTCTACACCAAATTTAGTATCGAATTTGATAGATACACCAAGTTCTTTGATAGTACCGATCTCTTTATCTAATAATTCATTTGGTAATCTATACTCAGGAATACCGTATCTAAGCATTCCACCACCGTAAGGATTAGCTTCAAGAATATCTACTTTATGACCTTCTAATGCAAGATAGTATGCAGCGGTAAGACCAGCAGGTCCCGCACCGACTACTGAAACTTTCTTACCTGTTGAAGCTTTTACATTAGGTACGAACCTGCTACCTGACGCAAAATCTACATCTGTTGCGTATCTTTTCAGATAATCAATACCCACACCTGTCTCATCAACAAGGCTCCTTCTACAGGCAACCTCACAAGGCCTAACACATACTCTACCGCAAATTGCAGGAAGAGGATTCTTTTCTTTGATAAGACCTACTGCTTCCGAGTACATTCCCTTTTCGATCAAAGCCAAATAACCCTGAACATCAACTCCGGCAGGACAAGTAAGTTTACAAGGTGCGATACAATCAGCATAGTGGTTACTTAGTAAAAGCTCCAAAGCTGTTTGTCTTGATTTTGTTACTCTTTCGTTCTTCGTTGTGATATTCATATCGTTGCTGATCTTTGTTGAACATGATGGCTGTAACGTTCTCATTCCCTCAATCTCAACAACACACAAAAAACAGGATGAATATGGATTCAACCTTTCATCATGGCATAAAGTAGGAATTTCGATTCCTTCCCTTCTAGCTACTTCAAGAACTGATTCTCCGGGCTGACCGGTCACTTCTTTGTTGTCTATGATAATTTTTATTTCTTCCATTATTAAATAGTCCTTAATTAATTGTTAGTTAAGATCAATAGCCTTGAATTTACAAACATCAAAACAAGCACCACACTTTATACAAGCTTCCTGATCGATAAAATGCTTTTCTTTTACCTTACCTGAAATTGCTTTTGTAGGACACACCCTAGCACAAGCAGTACAACCTATACAATTAGGTTTATTCACTGTATAAGTTAATAGTGCGTTACATGCCTTAGCAGGACATTTTTTATCCCTGATGTGAGTTTCATATTCACTTCTAAAATATTTTATCGTAGTTAAAACAGGATTTGGAGCAGTTTGACCCAGTCCACAAAGTGATGAATCCTTGATCTGATCTGAAAGTTCGATAAGCTTTTCAATATCTCCCTCTTCACCCTTTCCATCTGTAATTTTTTCTAGGATCTCAAGCATTCTCTTTGTACCTATTCTACAGAAAGTACACTTACCACAGGATTCCTCCTGAGTAAAGTTCAAAAAGAATTTTGCAACATCCACCATACAAGTAGTCTCATCCATCACGACCATACCACCTGATCCCATAATAGCACCAGTTGCATTCACCGAGTCATAATCTACAATGGTTGTACCTAATGATGCAGGAATACATCCACCTGAAGGACCACCAAGCTGAACTGCTTTGAAAGTTCCACCGTCTTTGATCCCACCACCAAGTTTGAAGATGATTTCATTGATCGTAATTCCCATAGGAACTTCAACCAAACCGGAATTCTTGATCTTTCCAGCTAAAGCAAATACTTTTGTTCCTTTGGATTTCTCAGTTCCGTGCTTTGCATATTCTTCAGCTCCGTTTAAGATTATCCATGGTATATTGGCAAATGTTTCAACGTTATTGATATTTGTAGGTTTATTCCAAAGTCCTGATTCTGCCGGGAACGGAGGTCTTTTGTCAGGCATACCTCTTTTTCCTTCGATAGAACCAATAAGTGCAGTCTCTTCTCCACAAACAAATGCTCCAGCACCTTCTTTCACATAAATATCAAAGTTAAAACCTTCTTTTCCAAGAATGTTTTTCCCCAGATAACCTTTTTCATGAGCTTGAGATATTGCAAGATTTAATCTTTTCACTGCTAATGGATACTCTGCACGACAGTAGATAACTCCACCAGTAGCATTTATCGTATAAGCAGCAATGATCATACCTTCAAGTATTGAATGAGGATCGCCTTCAAGAACTGATCTATCCATGAATGCTCCAGGATCTCCCTCATCAGCGTTACAGATAACATATTTTTCATCACTCTTATTTCCTCTGGCGAATTTCCACTTCAATCCTGTTGGGAAACCTCCACCGCCTCTACCTCTAAGACCAGAAGAAAGCAATGTTTCTATAACCTGATCCTCAGAAATATTTTCATTTATAAGTTTTTTAATACTTTTATAACCATCTCTTGACTCATATTCATCAATTGATTCAGGATCCATCATACCACAATTTCTCAAAACGATCTTTTCCTGTTCATCAATAAAGGCCTGCTCATCACCTGAGAAAGTCTCAGAGTGAACTGCATATTTTTCAATAGCTTGACCATTCTTTATATGACTTTCGATTATTTCTTCCAATTTCTTATCGTCAACATCTCCGTAAAGGCATTTACCTTTATCATCAGTGATCTCAACTAAAGGTTCTCTATAGCACATTCCTATACAACTTGTTTTTCCCGTTTCAAATAAACCGGGATCACTCTCATGTATCTTAAGAAGTCTATTATAAACCTTACCGGCTCCGGCAGCTACACCACAACTTCCCAGGCCTACTATAATTTTTGGTTTACTCATTTTATTTCCCTAGTTTTATTTATTTTCATTCTTTTTTATTTCTTTTATGATCTTTACTGCTGAATCACCTGACAACTTTCCGAAAGTCTCTTCACCTATCATCATTACAGGAGCCAGAGAGCAACACCCCAAACATGCCACAGATTCTAAAGTAAATATTTTATCATCAGTCGTTCCACCATCCTCAACACCAAGTTCTCTCATTATCGCTGAAGTGATAGCATTTGCATTCTGTACGTGACATGCAGTACCATGACAAACTTTAATTATGTGCTTTCCAACAGGGTTTAATCTGAACTGTGAGTAAAAAGTTGTTACACCAAATATTTTACTTACACTTAATCCGGTCTTCTCTGAAATTTTCTCGATAGCAACTTTTGGTACATATCCGTAGATATATTGAGTACCCTGCAACAAAGGTATCATACTTCCTTTTTTGCCTGCATATTTTTCCAGCAAACCATCCATCAATACCAGATCAACAGGTTCATTAGGAAGGCTTGAAACTCTTTGGGGATTCTTTCTTACGATTCTCATCTTACCCTCTGTTTTATTATAAATTATTTTTTGTCCGTATTAATAAGAATATCAATATTAAATTCTTATTAAATAAATGCAAGATTTTTTTCTGTCTATTTTTTCACACAAAACCTAAAATAGGGAAGGGAATATAAAGATTTACCAATTTAAAATGAACTGTCTTTGCTCTTCTGTTTCAGGACTTTCTTTTCCATCCCCTCTGAGCAAAAGTATCTTTTCGAAAACTTCTTCCTTGGTTACCATCTTATGTCTAAGCAGATAACAACCAACGACAGTGCCTGTTCTCCCTGTGCCACCTATGCAATGAAGATATACCGGATGACCATTCGTGATGTCTTCATCAATCTTATCTAAAATATTCTCCATCAACTCTCTTGAGGGAATATCCATATCTTTTACTTTATAACGGGTATGTAATAATTCTCTGCAATATATCTCTTCAAACCTTTCGCACTGATCACTATATATCATGGTGAAATAATTTATTTCTTCCTCTACATCAGTCAAATTTATGATGGATTTTATACCTAATTCTGAAAGATCTTGCATCCTATGTAAAATACTGGCTTCACTGAATCCACCGGGATACATCCCTGCCATCAGCTTTCCTTCAATAACCCAATACGTATTTTGAAAAGGAAGTTTCATCAATGTTCCATGAAAGATTAATGTTCATTTTGTATTTCATCTATAATATAGTGAAAATGTACTTAAAAAACATTGATTATTTTAGTTTTGTAGGGTACTTTAAGCTGCTATGCTAAATGATCTTACTAAAATACAGAAAAAAATTGTTTATATATCGCTACCTTGGTATTGAACTGGTTTTCTTAGGCTCTTTTCTTTTTATTTTTACAGCTAGTGTTAGAAGTTATATAAGTTATCTAAAAAGAAGTAAGCTATTGGTTTAGAACTTTTTGTACTTTTGCTCAACAATTTTCCTTAACAGTTACCATAAAACAGCTCATGATAAAAAAAATATAATAGCTTGACAAGAACCTATAGATATTTTATATTTAGCTAGAATCAATATATTAGGAAAATGAGTTTATAAGCGAAATTAATTTAAAAAATAAAGTTGTCGGAGGTAAAATGTCATTGACAATGAAAAAATTGGCTTTGGTAGCATTAGTATTATCCTTCATGTTCGCAGGATGTACAAGATATGCTAATGAAGAAGAACTAAGTGCTCTTAAAGATACTCAAGCAGCATCAAAAAAAGCACAATCAAAGTTAGCTAGTGTTAAACAAGAAAGAAGAACTCTCGAGAACACTCTTTCTGAAAAAGAAAAAGAATTAGCTGCAGCTATCGAAGAAAAAGCAGCTGTCGTAAGTAGAATTAAGTAACTTAAACTGAAAGGAGTTAAATAGAATATGAAAAAAACATTACTATCAATTCTCATCTTGACTTTTTTTGCTTTGAGTTTCTCGCAAGAAAAAGTTAATTATGAAGAAGAGTATCTACCAAAGCTTACAAAAGCTCAAGCGGATTTAGCTAATACTGAAGCTGAAATTGTTACAGAAGAAACACAAATTACAGATCTAAATTCTAAGATTGCAACTACCGATGAATCTATTAAAAATACTTGGAGTGAGATATATACTTTAGTTGGATCTGATGACGCAGGTGTTGACGCGTATAGAAATGGACTAAATGCTTTAGAGAGCAAAATAAGAAGCTTTGGAGCTTTGCCCGCTGAAGAATTATACAAGAGAAGAGCAGAGCTTGATGATTACGATGCTGAATTAGCTACAATGAGAACTGATCAGAAATCAGCTTTGACTGAATTCATGAATAAAATCGAAAGAATTGATCAAAAAATAAAATCGGTTAGAAGTTCAATAGTTGTACCTTATGTTATGTCTTATGTTGTTCAAAGAGGCGATAACCTTTGGAAGATCTCTGGAAAATCTGATATCTATGACGATCCTTTTAAGTGGACTGATATTTACAAAGCAAACAAAGAAACTATCAGCTCATGGCAAAGAAAGTACAATGCAGTATTGAAAGAGGGACAAGAAGAAGCCGATCTTATTTACCCTGATCAGGAATTCACAATTCCTAGGTAAATAGATTGAAAGTAAAACATATTATTATATCATGTAAATGTTATTAGTTGAGTTTAGGTGCATACTTGTTATGCACCTTTTTTTACTTTAAAGGAAGTCTATGAATAAAAAATATAAAAAGAATTTCGCAAATATTTCTATACTACTTGTAATCTCTATTGCCGCTACAGTTTTCATGCTGCCAAAAGGAAAGATCAATGAATTTTCTAATTATAAAATTGGACTGCTTGCTCCTGAAAAAGTTATATCACCATTTGATTTTGAGATATTAAGAAGTGATGAAGAGCTGCAAGATGTGAGAGCAAAGATCAGATCAACTGTTCATCCTGTCTTTATTTACGCGGATACTTTAAACCTAAGCCTTTATCGAAAATATAGTAAATTTTACAAAAGTTTTGATGATCTGCGAGCAATGAAAATCAATTTAGGTATTATTAAAGATAAACAAAATTTCTATAGTGCAAAAAGAGATTCGCTTATACAAAATGATTCTATTGGCTTTATCGGTAACAAATCAGCTTTAGATTCAATTGTAATTGCATTCAACAACGAATTAAACACAAGTGAATCCATTTTTAAGCAAAAATATTATCTCAATTTTAAAGAATTGAACGAATTGCCATTGTTATCAAATAAAGAATTTAGGAAAAGAGTAGGATATTTTCTAAGACGACATATTAATGACCAAATCTTAAACACTTCTAAAAAATCAATATTTAACAGAGAACTTGGTAAATTAATGGTGATCTCTTCGAAAGACACATTAGTCAAAAATATTAATGATTATAATGATATTGAAAGGAAAAATGAAGACAATCTCGATTTTTTAGTAAATAACTATATAACCGACGTTGATAATGATTCTTTGAAATACTGGAATAGAATCATTTCCAACTTTACAAGACCAAACTTAATATTCGATAATATCTTAACGGAGCGAATGATATTAATCGCTCAAAATGGCGTGCCTTTAGCTAGAGGATTGGTAAATAAAGGTGAAGAGATCGTAGCAAAAAATATGTTGATAACTAAAGATATCCATGAAAAATTAAACTCCCTTGACAGGAAGATAAAAGAAAAAGCCCAATCTGAAATAAGTAAAAACTTTATCGGTAAGATCAATTTTAGGAATATCGGAGGAAAAACGATACTTGCTTCTTTATTTTATATTGTATTGATTATAATGTTATTTTTTAACCGATCTGAATTTTTCTGTAGTATCAAGAAAATGACTTTGATATTTTTACTGATCCTTATCCAGCTAATTGCAATATATTTCTCAGCAAGATACATTGAGAATTATTCGCCTTATTTAGTATTGATGCCTGTTACTTCAATTTTAATAGGAATATTTTTTGATCTCAGAACTGCCTTCGTAGGAACTGTGATAACAACAATGCTAGGTTCGCTGATTGTAGGTAATAGTTACACATTTGTATTCATACCTCTATTCTCAGGTCTTCTCACAATTTATGGTGTTAACCGAATTAGAGATATTTTCCAGTTTATCTATAAAACATTCGTATATACATTCTTTGGACTTCTAGTACCTGCGATAGGATTTCAGTTATTGTTGACTACTGGAAATAATCAATTTGGTACTATTTTTCTTCATTGTTCGATTAATGCTGTTGTAACACCTCTGTTAGCTTTGGCATTATTATCATTGATAGAGATACTATTCAAAATGCCAACGGATATAACTCTTCTACAATTATCCGACATGTCTAGACCATTGTTGAAGAAATTACAGATCGAGGCACCTGGAACATCACATCATAGTATAGTTGTTGGTAATCTTGCTGAAGCTGCAGCCGAAGCAATAAAGGCAAATTCTCTTCTTGCAAGAGTAGGGGCTTACTATCATGATATCGGAAAAACATTTAAACCTGCATACTTTGTTGAGAATCAGAAGAATATTGGTAATAAACATGATAAAATGGCACCGAACATGAGTGCTTTGATCTTATCAAATCATGTAAAAGAAGGTGCAAAACTGGCGAATGAATATAAGCTGCCAGAAGTCATTGTTGATTTTATTAAAACACATCACGGCACTTCCCGTATGGAATTCTTCTATAACAAGGCCGTAAATCAAGCTAAAGATCCTGAAGAAAAGATAAATGAATCAATATATAAGTATCCGGGACCAAAACCTCAGACCAAGGAAACTGCTATCGTTATGCTATCTGACATTGTCGAAGCTAAAAGTCGCACTGAGACAAATGCAAATATCGATCGTTTCCGTCAAATAATAAACGAAATAATCCTTGAAAGGCTTCAAACCGGTGAGCTTGATGAATGTAATTTGAAAATAAATGACCTTAGTAAGATAAGAGAAGCAATGATTCCAGTATTGGCCGGAATGTACCATTCAAGGATCGTGTATCCTGAAAAGAATAACGAAACACAACAAAAAGAGCAAAAAGATGAAATCAGCTAATGTATCAATCATTAATTTTACTAAAAGTAAGATATGTAAGAGAAAGGCAAAAAAACTTATCATGCTTTTTGAAGATATGCATAAATGCAATGTTAATACCCTAAGTGTCTCTTTCATAAATGATGAAGAGATGATAGAATTGAATCAAGAGCATCTGAAGCACGAAGGATCGACTGATATTATAACATTTTCTTACGAAAAAGATCTTAATAATTTGGATGGTGAAATACTTATATGTGTTGATGAAGCTAAAAGGCAAGCGAGAACGTACAAGGTTAAATTGATCAACGAATTAAGCAGACTTTTATTTCATGGATTACTTCATCTGGTAGGGTATAATGACCGAACAATAAAAGAAAAAGTTATCATGCAAAGATTTGAAGATGAATTATTATTATACATGGCAGAAAATAATATAAAAACTTAGTGATATCATCCTGAAAGGATTATATTACTGTTTATAATAAACAGAATTGGGAGAATTAAATGGACACCGTTCCGCTTGGTAGTTTGTTACAAATAATTGGATTTTTTGCATTATTACCACTCAGTATGTTATTTTCAGCTTCAGAAACTGCTCTGATCAGCTTAACTGAAAGTGAGTTAAATGAGCTTAGGAACTCTAAAAATAAAAAAGATCAGAAAATTTACAAATCCTTAACTGAGAATTCTGAGTTTTTACTTATATCTCTTTTACTCGGAAATACCATTGTAAATATCAGTATTGCTACAATTGCAGCTTTATTTACACATACTTTATTAGTGGGTACGCCATTGGAAGGATGGGGAATGTTCCTTGAAGTATTTGTTGTTGGTATAATTATCTTACTTTTTGGTGAAATAATTCCAAAATCTTACGCTATTAGGAATAGAATATCATTCAGTAGAAAAATGTTTCCTCTTGTAATGTTCTTTTACTCAGTGTTTTATATTTTAACGTACATAATTTCTAAAATAGTTAATGTCTTTATTGGGAGATTTAAAGGTGTTGAAGGAATTACTGCCTTCACACGAAAGGATATTGAAAATCTGATGGAGGTAGGTGAAGAAGAAGGTGCTTTAGAAGAAGATGAGAAGAATATGATCAACTCAATATTTGAATTTGGTGAAACTACAGTGAAAGAGATCATGGTTCCTAGAGTTGACATGAAATCTATTGAAGAAGAAATTGGTTTGCCTGAACTTTTAGATTTCATCAATGAGAATAATTTCTCAAGAATCCCGGTATATAACGAAAATATAGACAATATCATAGGTATCTTATATATTAAAGATCTATTGCATTACATCAACAAGAAAGATGAAATATTTAACATAAAGAACATTGTAAGGGATGTAACATTCATACCTGAATCAAAGGATATTGGAGATTTACTTAAGATGTTCCAGAAAGATAAGATCCATATAGCAATTGTTGTTGATGAGTATGGCGGAACTGCGGGTATGATAACATTGGAAGATATAATTGAAGAGATCGTTGGTGAGATCCAGGACGAATTCGATACAGAGGATCAACTTTATAAAAAACTTAGAGATACAGTATATGAATTTGACGCTAAGATACCTGTTGATGACATAAATGATATTTTAGGTATAAATTTGCCTGAAGATGAAGATTATGAGAGCCTTGGTGGGTATTTATATGATCTTTTCGGCGAAGTTCCTGAAATAGGAGATAAGAAAGAAGCCATCGCGCTTTCTTTCACTATTCTATCGGTTTCAAAACAAAGAATAGGATGGGTAAAAGTAGAAAAATTAGTAAATGATAATTTAGATTAAAAAAAATAAACAAGGAGTTTCAATGAAGACAGAATCAACTGTTGAGAAAGGTTATAGCAGGATAATAAACTTTGAATTATCAGCAGATGAGCTCAAAGAATACAAGGATGTTGCATTCAAAAAGTTCAGATCAACAGCAAAAGTAGATGGTTTCAGAAAAGGAAAAGTTCCAGCAAGTATAATCAAAACAAGATATACTGCGAATATTGAGATTGACGCAATTAATGAAGCAATTAACTCTTCATATAGTAATTATTTGATCGAGAATAAGATATATCCTCTTGCTGATCCGGTAATTGAAAATATCGATCAAAAAGACAATGCTCTTAAATTCTCAGCTAAAATAGAGATTAATCCCGAATTTGAATTGCTTGATTATACCGGCATGGAAATAGAGCATACTAAGGTAGTTGTAACGGATGAAGAAGTAGAGCAGGTAATTGGGAAATTGCTTGATAAACATGCATCACAAAAAGAAACTGACGAACCAATTAAAAAAGGTTCTATCGTAGATATTAAGATCAAACCTACTGGAGATGAAAAAACTCAGTGGGAAACAAAGACAATAGAAGTTGGTCTTACAAATGATCAGATCGATCAGGAGCTTGAAGGCATGAAAAAGGGAGAGACTAAAACAGTTAAATTCGATCTTCCTGAACAACCGGAACAATCACTTAATTTTGATGTAATGGCTGATAAAGTTTATGATAAGATATTACCTGAATTGAATGATGAATTTGCTAATTCTTACGATAAAAAGTATAAGACCTTAGAAGAATTAAGAAAAGCTGTCAGAGAAGATGTAACTAAAAATAAAAACAATCAAAATGAAAACGCGATCTATGATAAATTTGCGAAAATGATCATTGACAAACATGATAGTTTTGAAGTTCCCCCTTCAATCATGAGTGGGTATTTAAATAACCTTATCGATAATGCTATCAAGCAATATGGTCCTGGAATGGACAGAAAGATGCTGGAGGGTATTTATAAGGAAAATGCAGCTATTTCATTGAAGTGGGAATATATCCGTAGAAAAATAATTGAAAAAGAAAATATAACTGTTACCGATGCTGATCTAGAAAATAAATATCAAAAAGTCTCTGAAGAATCATCTATTGATATTGAAAAAGTAAAACAGTATTATTCTCCTAAAGAAAAGATCCAGATGCTTAGAGATGATATTCTTGATAAGAAGGTTCGTGAATTCATGAAAGCTAACAATACTATTAAGTTAGTTGATGAGCTGAAGGAAGAGAAAGTTGAAGGAAAATCAACTGAAGAGAAAACAGAGGAAAAATAATAAAACGGAGTTTGATATGGGTTTAGTTCCAATGGTAATAGAACAATCCGGTCGAGGTGAAAGAGCGTATGATATCTACTCGCTTTTACTGAAGCAAAGGATTATTTTCATAAATTCAGCAATCGAAGATAATATGGCAAGTTTAGTCGTTGCACAGCTTTTATATCTTGAAGCTGAAGATCCCGATAAAGATATTTCATTATATATAAACAGCCCCGGAGGAGTTATTACTTCAGGTTTGGCAATATATGATACAATGAATTATATAAAGCCTGATGTTTCTACTATTTGTATAGGACAAGCTGCAAGTATGGGTGCTATCTTATTAACAGCGGGAACTAAAGGTAAGCGTATAGCTTTGCCTAATTCAAGAATAATGATACATCAGCCTTTGGGTGGCGCGCAAGGTCAGGCTTCCGATATTCAGATAGCCGCAGAAGAGATCCTCAAAGTTAAGAAAACACTTAACAATATCTTAAGTGGAACAACAGGCAAGACTATCAATAAGATCGAAAAGGACTCTGACAGAGATATGTTCATGTCTGCGGAAGAAGCATTAAAATACGGAATAATTGATAAGATCTATACATCTAATAAATAGACGGGTTGACAAATAAATGACAAAGAAAAAGAAAACTGAAGATTCGTGCAGCTTTTGCGGTAGACCATCTGCTCAAACTGGAATGTTAATTGCCGGTATGGATGCATTAATTTGTAATGAATGTGTCGATCATGCTAAAATCTACTTGGAAGAAATTCAGGTAAAAGAACAAAAAGATAATATTCCTGATAAATTTCCTACACCTAAGGAAATTAAGGATGAACTTGATAAATATGTATTTGGTCAAGATGACGTTAAAATAGCTGTTTCTGTAGCTGTATATAATCATTATAAAAGATTACATACGAATTTGAAGAATAAAGATAATGACAATGTAGAGATCGAAAAATCAAATATGCTTTTTGTCGGTGCAACAGGAACTGGTAAAACTCTTATTGCCAAGACACTCGCACGGGTTCTCCATGTTCCATTTACTATAGCAGATGCAACAGTTTTAACTGAGGCAGGTTATGTTGGAGAAGATGTTGAAAATATAATTGTTCGACTTTTACAAGCAGCTGATTATGATCCAAAAGTAGCTGAAACAGGTATTATTTACATTGATGAGATCGATAAGATTGCTCGAAGAAGTTCAAATCCATCAATCACTCGAGATGTATCAGGTGAAGGTGTTCAGCAGTCATTGTTGAAAATATTAGAAGGTACAAAAGCTCAAGTTCCTCCAAAAGGAGGAAGAAAACACCCAGAACAGCCTTTGGTTGAAGTTGACACAACTAATATACTTTTTATTTGCGGTGGAGCATTTGATGGCATCGAAGATATTATCAGACATAGAATTGGTGAAAAGAGTATCGGATTTGGTTCCGATAAAGTAAATATCAATAGTATGTCCAATGATGAAGTTCTTTCAAAAATAGCTTATGAAGATCTATTCAAATTCGGTTTGATACCCGAAATAATCGGAAGGTTGCCGGTCGTAAAATCAATGCACAATCTTGACAAAAATGCATTAACACATATATTGACAGAACCTAAGAATTCTATAGTTAAGCAATATCAGAAACTATTTAAATTTGAAAAATGTAGTCTCGAATTTACTAAAAGTGCTATAGAAGAAATAGCTAATTTAGCGATCACTAGAAAGACAGGTGCAAGATCATTAAAAAGCATCATCGAAGATACTATGAACGAGATAATGTTCACGTTGCCTGACTACCCTGATACAAAGAAAATTACTATTGATAAAGATATCGTCCTTGGAAACAAAAAGATCAAGTTCGTGAAAGCAAAGAGGAAGAAAAAGAAGTAAAGACGTACTATAGTACGTCTCTACTAATCGAGAAGCCTAATGGAAAATAAAACAGCAATACTTGTTCTAAACGGTAAAGAATTCGATTCGAAATCTTTCGGGAAGATTTATAAAGATCAATTCCTTATTGCTGTTGATGGTGGTATAAACCACATCTTTAAAAATTTTCCTGATATAAAGGTGGATCTTCATATTGGAGATATGGATTCTTGCGATCAAGCTGCTATTGATGGTCAATCTATTGAAAAAACAATAAAATTCCCTCATGAAAAAGATTATTCGGATTATGATCTTGCTCTGGAGGAAACACATGTTCTCGGCTATAATAATGTTATCGTATTCGGGGCATTTGGTGGTAGAAGGGATCACTTTATATCAAACTATGAGACTAGCATCTACTTTGCAGGTAAAGGTTTAAAAAAGCAAAGCAAGAATTTATTTTCAATGTTGCATAAGGGTAAATCAACTATTGATATTGATGCAACGGAAATGGACGAAGAAATTATTCCATGCTGCTTTTCACCAGTTATCTTAGTCGGTGAAAAAGAGAATATTTATATTTTAAATTCATCTACAAAATTTAAATTCAATCCCAAAACAAAATTATCCATCTTTGCAGGCACTGATAAAGTTAAACATCTTACAATAAAAGGTTTTAAATACAGATTGATGGATTCAGAACTTTCAAGAAATAATCCCCTTGGATTAAGCAATTGCGCAACTGAAGAAAAACAATCGATCGAATTCACAAAAGGTGTACTCGTAGTTATTGAGAACAAAAAATGAAATATCATATAAAAATATCTCAAGAGATGTTAAAAGGTGCAACACTAGCAATCCTACCCGGTGATCCGGGTCGAGTTGAAAAAACTGCAAAGCTCATTGATCCATATGCTGACTTTTTGGCTTCAAATAGAGAATATACATCCTGGTTAGCTCATGTAAATGATAAAAACATCCTTATATGTTCTACAGGTATTGGTGGACCATCTTTATCTATTGCTGTGGAAGAACTTGCTGCTCTTGGAATAAAGAACTTTATAAGGATTGGAACTACCGGAGCTATTCAACCGCATATAGAAATTCCATCAATGATAATTACAACAGGTGCCGTAAGACTCGATGGGGCTTCAAAGCACTATGCCCCGACAGAATATCCTGCAGTTGCTGATCTGGAACTTTCGAATGCACTTGTTTCAGCTGCTAAAGAAAATAATATACCTTATTATACCGGAATTACTGCTTCATCTGATACTTTTTATCCAGGACAGGAGCGATATAATACCTATTCAAAATATGTTATTAAAGATTATCAGGGAACTTTGGAAGAGTGGCAGAAATTAAATGTTTTAAATTTCGAAATGGAAAGTTCTACCCTGTTTACTATGGCAAATGCATTCGGTTTAAAAGCTGCCTGCATCTCTGCTGTTATCGTTAATCGAAGTACCAGTGAAAAACCTGATGATTCAATCCTTGCCCAAAGTGAGAAGAATCTGGCAATAATAGTTAAATCAGTTCTAAGGAAATAATTTTATGAAAAATTTTTTCAAGCAAGCAATTGTTCGTAAACCTACTCAAAGCATGGTCAATGGTATTACTGATGCTGAACTAGGAAAACCAATCTATGATAAAGCTCTGGAACAGCATTCAAAATATGTTCAAGCATTAAAGGATTGCGGGCTTTTAGTAAAAGTACTTGATTCAAATGAAAAATATCCCGATGCTTGTTTTGTAGAGGATATCGCAGTATGTACTCCTGAATGCGCTATCATAACTTACCCCGGTGCACCAGCAAGAACCGGAGAAATAGACGGGATAGAAAGCGTTCTGAGGAAATTTTATCAGAATATCGAGGAGATAATTTTTCCTGGAAATCTAGACGGTGGAGATATTATGATGGTAGGAGATCATTACTATATTGGTTTATCTGAAAGGACTAATATACATGGAGCTAATCAACTTATTTCGATACTTGAAGATTATGACATGAGTGGATCTGTAGTTGAAATGAATGAAATGCTTCATCTTAAAACAGGTATAAATTATATTGAAAATGGTAATTTTTTAGTCAGTGGCGAGTTTATAGATCATCCGGTTTTTGCTGAGTTGAACAAACTTATTGTGCCTGAGGAGGAAGCTTATGCAGCTAACTCATTGTGGATAAATGATAAGGTGATTATGCCTGCCGGATATCCTAAAACCAGGAAATTAATTGAAGATCTTGGATACAAGATAATTGAAGTTGATACATCAGAATTTAGAAAGCTCGATGGTGGTCTAAGTTGTTTGTCCCTTAGATTCTGATTATTTTAGTAGATCAGCCCTAATCTGGAAAAATTTAACGGTCGGTATTCAACCTTGACTTTTTCCACTATCAAGGTTATATTGATGCCCTGTTAATTGAATTACGGTAATTTGAAGCAATGAAGATTAAAATAGACCGATTAAAAGAAGGTGACAACTATGTTACTTTCGCTCAAGATAGTCTCACATCTCTTGAAATAAAAGACTATGTGATAATATCTGGTTCCGAACTTAATTTAGCGGTAATTAAGAACGATACTTACTTACATATTACCGGTTCAAATAAAATTAAGTACAAAAAAAACTGTGATCGATGCGGTAAAGAATTCGAACCATCGATCTACATTGAAATAGACTATGTTTTTCATTTGGGTGATGAAAAGAGAGGGAATTCTGATAATCTTGAGATTATTAGACCTATGGAGAATGATGGATATTTGATATTTGATCAGTATTACATAGAAACATTCTATCTATCTCTACCTCTAAAGAAACTATGTTCTTATAATTGCAAAGGGCTTTGCCCGCAATGTGGTAAGAATCTAAATATTGATTCTTGTACATGCAATGAAGAAGAAACTATAGATCCCAGATGGGCAAAACTAGCAGAATTAGCAAAGAAGAAGAAATGATTTATTCACAAGCCACAGGCTTGTACAATATAAAAACAAGCATAAGCTTGTAAAACACAAATTCAAGCATAAGCTTGTAAAATAGAAAATCAAGCACTGTGCTTGAAAATAATAATCACGGAGAAACACGATGCCAGTACCAAAGAGGAAAACCTCGAAGGCGAAAGCAAAATCGAGAAAGAATCACTGGAAACTAACAGCGAAAAGTACCGCTAAGTGTCCAAACTGTTCGGCTCCTGTTTTATCTCATCGAGTATGCCCATCATGCGGTTACTATAAGGGAAAAGCAGTAATTAAAGTCAAAGCAGTCTAATTACCTTTAAGCCACATACATTATAAATTCAGTTTATAGGTCTGTGGCTTTTTTTTATTTCAAAAAAATGATAAATATGATATATTATTAAATAATTTAACTTAGCTTGGAAAGTTCATGAAGATTGCTATAGATCTGATGGGTGGTGATAATGCTCCTAAAGAAATTATCCTAGGTTGCAAAAAGTATATTGAAGAATTTCCTGACGATAAATTGATCATGGTCGGTACAGAAGATGTCAGGAAATATCCTGAAATCCTGAATATATTACAAAACTCTTCTTCTGAGTTAATGATCACTGATACTTTTGTAGACATGAATGACAGTCCGTTGATGATCAAAAAAGAAAAGATTAACTCAACTATCCTAAAAAGCATGGAAGTATTAAGATCTAAGGAAGCTGATTGTACATTCACTTGCGGTAACAGTGGTGCTGCAATCTTAAGTGCAATGGATATAATTGGTATGAAAGATCAATATTCCAATGCTTCACTTCTATCTTTCATACCGATCTATAAAAGAAACCCTGTTGCTATAATTGATGTTGGGGCTATGGGAAACAGGCAGTTTAATTCAGATACTTACTTAGAGATCACAAAATTAGCCTACGATTTCTATAGATTATTCTACAAAAAGGATGATCCGGTTATAAAACTATTGAATATTGGTAATGAACCCTGGAAAGGAACAAAGGAACACAAAAAACTTTATACCCTCCTTAAGGATAGTTATAAAGACTTCAAAGGTAACATTGAGGGAGATGAAATACTGAAAGGAAATGCTGATATAATAATTACTGACGGTTTTACTGGTAATGTGATATTAAAGCTACTGGAATCAGTGCATGAATTATGCACAAAAGAATTAGATAAAAATAATTGTAAAACACCAAATAATTTTATACATTTTCTAATCGAAGAATTTGACTATGAGTCTCTCGGAGGAGCGCCTTTACTTGGTGTTAATGGGAAGGTCGTTCTGGGGCATGGAAAGTCTTCTTCGAAAGCTGTTTTCTCTGGATTAAATTTCTGTAGAAAATATGCTCAAATTAATTAAATCTTAATTTTTAATCGCAGGTGATTGAATGGCAAAAAAACCAACACTAAAAATTGTGGGAACCGGTTCTTTTCTTCCTGAAACAATATTAACTAATAAAGACCTTGAAAAGGTCATGGACACTACGGATGAATGGATCACTCAGAGAGTAGGTATTAAAGAGAGAAGGATTATCGGAGATACCGGTCTTTCAACTTCTGACATGGCAACTGAAGCAGGTAAAGCTGCAATAGAAGATGCAGGTCTAACTGCTGAAGATATAGATTGTATTATTGTGGCAACAATTACTCCTGATATGCATTTTCCTTCTACCGCAATTTTTGTACAACAAAATCTTGGTGCTAAAAATGCAGCTGTTTTTGATGTTTCCGCAGCCTGTACCGGGTGGATATACGGAATGACAATTGCCGAAGGATTGATACTTTCAGGCAAATTTAAAAACATTTTAGTTATCGGAGCTGAATTTCTTACTTCACTTGCTGATATTAACGATCGTTCAACATATGTTCTTTTTGGTGATGCTTCGGGTGCTGTTGTGGTTCAACCTGCAGACGGCGATAGAGGAATGTTAGGGTCTTATATAAAGAGTAATGGTGATCTTGCAGATTTATTATGGTCTTACGGTGGTGGATCTAGAACAAACAAAAAAGTATCTGACCAAGAAATAATGGTTGATAAAAATGGTAATGATAAGAGATCAATCATCAGAATGGAAGGAAATAAAGTTTATAAATATGCTGTTAGAGCAATGATAGAGTCTGCAGAAAAAGCAATGGAAGACGCACAGATCAATGAAGAAGATATTGATATGCTTATACCTCACCAAGCTAATTCAAGAATAATTGATGCTATCGCAAAGAGAGTAAAACTTCCAGATGATAAAGTTGTTAGAAATTTACAATATCTCGGAAATACTTCATCTGCTTCAATACCTGTTGCTCTTGATCAGGTTAGAAAAGATGGCAGGTTAAAAGATGGGGATGTTCTATTAGTTGCAGCCTTTGGTGGTGGATTTACATGGGGTGGACTAGTAATTAAAATGTAATATGGAGTAATAATGTCTAAAATAGCTTTTATTTTCCCTGGTCAAGCTTCTCAGTATGTTGGAATGGGACAAGATCTGTATGAAAAATATGATATTGCAAAAGAGCTTTATGATAAAGCAAATGATATATTAGGATTTGATATTAAAAAAGTATCTTTTGAAGGTCCGCTAGAAGACCTTAAGCAAACTAAGATAACTCAGCCTGCTATATTCATAATGTCAGTTATACTTGATAGAATTTTGAAAGAAAAAGGATTTAAACCAGAAATGACTGCAGGACATAGTTTGGGAGAATACTCTGCACATGTTTGTGCTGAAACAATGTCGTTCGAAGATGCACTGGAGGTTGTAAAACTTAGAGGTGCTGAAATGCAGAAAGCCGGAGAATCAAATCCCGGTACAATGGCAGCTATTGTCGGTTTAAAAGATGAAAATATTGTAATTGAAGCATGTAAAGAAGCTTCATCTGCAGGTATAGTTCAAGCAGCTAACTTTAATTCTCCGGGACAAACAGTAATATCAGGATCTATTGATGGTGTAAGAAAAGGAATGGAGATAGCTAAAGAGAAAGGTGCTAAGATCGTTAAAGAACTCGTAGTAAGTGGCGCTTTCCACTCACCTTTAATGGAATCAGCCGTAAAACCTTTGACTGAGAAATTAGACACTGTTTCATTCAATGACCCTAATATCGGCGTTGTTCCAAATGTAACTGCAAAAATATCTACAGATAAAGAAGAAATGAAAAAACTTCTTGTTGATCAGGTTATGTCACCTGTTAAATGGACAAAAACAATTGAAGAAATGATCGCTAACGGAGTTGATACATTTATTGAAGTTGGTCCTGGTAATGTGCTAAAAGGACTTGGAAAAAGGATTTCAAGAGATGTAAGATTCTTTGGAGTTCAGAATGTGGAAGATATTGATAAATTAGAATTATAATAAATAAACTTTTGTAGGGGACGGTTTCTTACCGTCCCCTCTTTATTTACGGGGGGTATATGTTACAAAATAAAGTTGCGATAATAACAGGCTCTGCTAGAGGAATTGGAAAAGCCATAGCTGAAGAATACGCAAAGAACGGTGCAAAAGTAGTTATCTCTGACATTCTACAAGAATTAGCTGATGAAACTGCAAAAGAGCTAAAAGAAAAATATAATATTGAGGCTTTAGCAATTAAAGCAGACGTTTCAAAATTTGAAGAAGTAGAAGCTCTTGTAAAAGGTACTATCGATAAATTTGGAAGTATTGATATTATCGTTAATAATGCCGGTATTACCAGAGATAACCTTATCATGAGAATGAGTCAGGAGGAGTGGAATCTTGTTATTGATATTAACCTGAAAGGTGTTTTCAATTGTACTAAAGCAGTTACAAGACCAATGATGAAGCAAAGATCTGGTAAGATAATCAATATTACTTCTGTTGTCGGTCAAATGGGTAATGCAGGACAAATCAATTATTCTGCTTCTAAAGCAGGTGTTATCGGTATGACAAAGACTTCAGCTAAAGAACTTGGATCCAGAGGAATTAAAGTAAATGCAATTGCACCGGGATTCATAGTATCAGAAATGACAGATAAGATGACTGATCAGGCAAAAGACAGTTTAATAGCTCTTATTCCTGCTAAGAAATTAGGACAACCATCAGATGTTGCCAATGCAGCAGTATTCTTAGCTTCAGATAAAGCAGATTATATTACAGGTCAGGTCATCAATGTAGATGGTGGAATGGTAATGCAAGGGTAGGGAATTAAATTATAGTTCAGAATTTTGAAATGAAAAAAGGGAGCATTTGCTCCCTTTTTCAGTATAACTATATTCTTTAATACGTCATCGCGAAAATTGCGATTCCGACACAGTAAACAGCGAAAAAGTACATATTTGACTTCTTTATCATCCAAACTAATAATTTCAGACTAAAATATCCTGTGGTCAAAGCGGTTACAAAACCAACTCCGAGAACAAAAGGCTCAACACTAAATTCAGTCCCCATTACATCTTTCAATCCAATAAGAAATGCTCCACCGATAGCTGGTAAAGAAAGTAAGAATGAATAAGAAGCCGCTGTTTCTTTATCTATAGATAAAAATTTCGCTGTTGCTATCGTAGAACCAGATCTTGATATACCCGGAATTATTGCAATGCCTTGTACAATACCGATTATGATAGAATCTAGGACTGACATTTGATCAATTTTCTTGAAAGCTCTTCTTTTCAACTCAAATAAAATAAGCAAAGTCGCTGTAACTAATAAAGCTATTCCAACATAAAAAAGATTATCGGCCAATTTTTCAACCGCATCTTTAAACGTCAAACCTATTATTGCAGTAGGAATACTACCGATAATGATCAATGAAAAGAATCTGGAATCCTTACTATCGAAGAATGATTTCTTAACTCCCTCACCCTTAATCAAGTTTTTAATGCCGAAGAATCCACCTCTAACAATATCCTTAATCGTATTTCTATAGAATATAACAACAGCTATCAATGTAGCCAGATGAAGCAAAATATCAAAAAATAAATTTGACTCTGTCTCTAATCCAGTAACCTTATGTAATATCGCCAAATGACCTGATGAAGAAACCGGAAGAAATTCAGTTAAACCCTGAATGAATCCCAACAATGCTGATTTTAATATTTCATCCATATTCTAAACCTATTTTATATCTTATTTAACTTTTTTTCTTTTCTTTAGAAAGTGTTGTTTTTTTTGCAGCGAAACAATAGCTATTCTTTTGTTTGTTTAAAGAGGTATAAATGAAGTAGTTCAAGGAGATGTAAAAAATTTTCAATGAGTTTACAATAGTAAATGAATGCAGAAAATTTTAACAACGACACCGAAATATAAAATTTATAACCTTTAAACAGACAAAAGTGCATCTGACCGGGTTCGAACCGGTAACCTCAGGATCCGGAGTCCTGTATTCTATCCAGTTGAACTACAGATGCAACCTTATACTCTATCTATTTTAAGTATTCTTTGATCCTGTTATACACTTTATCAACACTAAAACCATATTCATCCATCACAACATCTCCAGGTGCAGAAGACCCAAATTTATCAACACCAATATTCAAACCATTTGATCCTGTATATTTGCACCAACCGAAAGTCACACCGGCTTCAATTGAAACTCTTTTTCTTATTTCAGGACTTAAAACACTATTCTTATACTCTTCATCCTGCTCTTCAAAGATCTCCCAGCTAGGAATACTTACAACTTTGGTATTTATACCTTCAATTTTCAATTTCTCATATGTGTCTATTGCGAGATTTACTTCTGAACCCGCAGCAAAAATTACTGAAACAGGATTCTCGGAATCTGCCACAACATAAGCACCTTTCTCAAGTCCTAATGCACAACCATACTTTTCTCTATCAACTGTTACTAGATTCTGACGTGATAAAACCAATACGTAAGGTGTATTAGCATTTTCCATCATGTATTTCCAAGCAACTGATACTTCGTTGGCATCTCCTGGTCTGATAACTTTTATATCCGGCATTGATCTTACGGACATCAGTTGTTCTACCGGTTGGTGGGTAGGTCCATCTTCCCCGACAGCTATGGAATCATGTGTATAGATATAAATTACTGGAATCTTGCATAATGCGGCTAATCTAATAGAAGGTCTCATATAATCCACAAAAGAGAAGAATGTACTAGTGAATGGTCTTAGACTTCCATGAAATGAAATACCATTTGCTATTCCAGCCATTGCATGCTCTCTTACCCCCATTCTAATATTACGACCATCTTGAACTATACCATCAAAATATCCACCATCTTTAAGAAATATCTTAGTTGAGCAACTAAGATCAGCATCTCCACCTACCAGCCATGGTAATTTATTTCCAACAGCATTCATAACTGTGTGATTTGATACTCTTGTTGCCATTGATTTTCCAGCTTCGAACTTCGGAAGAACCTCAACCCAATTATCAGGCAATTTTAATTCTGTGAAATCAATTAATTCTTTGTTCAATTCAGGATATTTAGTTGCATAATCATCTTTTTTCTTTGTCCAATCTTCCCAAACTGATACAGCTGACCCAATAATATTTTTGAAATTTTCTTTAACATCTTCACTTACATAGAACTTCTTCTCTGGATCCATTCCTAAAGCTTTTTTTGTCAGTGCAGTTTCATCAGCACCTAATGGTGCACCGTGAGCGGATTCACTACCTTGCTTACTCGGAGATCCAAAACCAATAGTTGTTTTAATGATAATCATTGAAGGTTTATCTGTTACACTCTTTGCAACTTCAATCGCTTCTGCAATGCCATCAATATCTTTATCACCATCATCTACCTGAAGTACATGCCAACCATAACTTTCATATCTCTTTCTTACATCCTCAGTAAAAGTTAGATCTGTTGAGCCGTCTAAAGAAATATTGTTAGAATCATACAACATAACGAGTTTACCAAGTTTCATATAACCTGCAATCGAAGCAGCTTCAGAACTTATACCTTCCATTAGACAACC
>JAQICF010000250.1 GCA_027858795.1 Candidatus Delongbacteria bacterium
GCGTTCTGCTCTGCATGAACAGTTCTAACACAATGCTCAGAAATACTTTCATCCTCATGAAGCATTTTTTTAAACTGATGTCCTACATCATCACAATGCGGTAATCCTTTTGGAGAACCTACATAACCAGTTGTAAGTAATTGTCCATTTCTAGCAATAACACAACCACTTCTTCCCCTGTCGCAGGTTGCCCTTTTAGACACGGCATTCATCACTTCCATGAAATATTCATCCCATGTAGGTCTTATATACTTTTCTTCAGTCATGATCTATCCCAATTGATTTAAATTTCACCCTTTAAAAACTCTATCGCATTTTCAATTCTCTTCAAACTCTCTTCTTTACCTATCAACTCTCCAACTTCACTGGCTCCACCTGGGCTTGCTTTTAACCCTGTAAAAGCTATTCTCACTGGCCATAGAACTTTACCTTTCTTACATTCTTCCTTTTCAATAAGCTCTAACATTGCTCCAAAAATACTTTCATTATTCCACTCTGTCAGATTTTGAAAGATAGGTAATATTTTCTGAAGATATTCATAGCTTGATTCTGTATTCGATTTCATCTTCTTATGAAAAAATGCATCAGCAGTATAATTTTCTACAGTAATAAAGAACTTCACCATTTCAGGTATATCTGTAAATTTTTCTAATCTATTCTGAATTATTCCACTGACTTTATTTACATCAACTTTAGCTCTAAGTTCATCTGAATAATATTTATCTGCTTTAGAATGAAATTCTTCCTGTGAAAGTTTTTTGATATGTTGAGCGTTTATCCAGTTAAGCTTGTCAATTGAGAATACTGCATTTGACTTGTTAATCCTTTCAGGAGTAAATTTTTCTATCAATTCTTCCATAGTAAAAATTTCTTCGTCTGTTCCCGGATTCCATCCTAACATTACGATATAATTTATTATAGCATCTGTAAGATATCCTGCATCTATAAGATCTTCAAAAGATGCATCTCCGTGTCTCTTACTCATTTTTTTCCCATCTTCTCTCATGATATGTGGCAAGTGAATGTATTGAGGTACATCCCAGCCGAAATTTTCATATAATAGATTATATTTTGGTACAGATGATAAATACTCATATCCCCTGATCACATGAGAAATTTTCATTAAGTGATCATCAACTACATTTGCAAAATTGTATGTAGGAAAACCATCAGATTTCATTAATACCTGCTCATCTAATGTGTTGTTTTCAATAGTGATTGAACCAAAAACTATATCGTTTATCGTTGTTTGACCGGATTCTGGTATTCTTTGTCTTACAACAAATGGTAAATTACTTTCGATCTTAGAATTAACTTCATCTTTGGATAAATTTCTACACTTATCTCTGAATACTATTCCTTTAGTGTCAGCAAAATCTTTTCTTTGCTCTTCCATTTCTTCTGCAGTACAAAAACATCTGTAAGCAAGATCTTTCTCAAGTAGTATTGAAAGATGTTCTTCATATATTTTTTTTCTTTCACTCTGAATATACGGACCATATCCACCGTCCTTATCAGGACCTTCATCATATTCAATGCCAGCAATTTCTAAACTATCGAATATTACTTTAAAAGCTTCAGCAATAGTTCTTTTTTGATCAGTATCTTCAACTCTTAATAAAAATTTTCCCGCATTTCCTTTTGCAATTAAGTATGCGTATAAAGCTGTTCTTAAATTACCAATATGCATATATCCTGTTGGACTGGGCGCAAATCTTGTTCTGAATTCTGACATTTTATCCTCTTAAATTTCTATGTTCTTACTATAATATTTATAAGTATATAAAAGTAATTTCTTTTATGGAAATAATCAAAGTAATAAATTAAAATTTATAGAAATAAAAAAGGGACGAAATTTCGTCCCTTTAGAGTTTTGCTTGTGTAATTGCTTACTTGTTAAAAACGTAAGTTGCACCTACACTAAAAGCGAATATGTCCATATGGTGAGTACCAGGCATGTGATCAGTATCATCAATATCTCTATCAGCACCAAGCACATACTCTAAACCAAGGTCAAACTGATAGTTATTTACAGCATAAGTCATACCACCAGTTATTGCATTATTAGTAGATGAAGGGAAAAGAATACTAACTGTTTCATCTGGAGCAGGTGCAGGATCATAGTAATAACCAAGAAGAACTGAAATATCTTCATTAACTTTATATTCCATACCTAATCTATACTGAATAGCATCTTCCCAGTCTTGTGCCATTGCCATATCGTAATCCGTAACTACATAACCACCAAAACCATCAGGCAAAGTCATATCTTCAACTTCAGCAACGAATTCATCAATATCAGACCATTGGAAGTATTGAATATCAGCAGTAATAACAAATTTTTCATTTGGTCTAAACGCTGTTCCAAAAGCAAGCCACATTGGTCTTCTAAGTTCCATAGACATATCTAATTCTCTGTTTGGATTAGTTGCATCATCAGGTCCAGCCTGAACAGTTCCTTCCATATCAGATATTACAGGAATTTTGTAAGTTAAACCAAGGTCTAATTTATTATCAAAAAGATTAGTGTACATTAAACCAATAGTTCCACCATAACCTGCACCGGTTAGATCCATATCAACTTGAGAATCAACATAATGATCACCATCAAAATCGTAACCCATTTGTAATTGCATTAAACCATATGCATAATGAAAAGATGCTCCGACAGAAAAATTGTCAGTTACTTTGTAAGAAACTGAAGGGCTAAAACTAGCAACAGCAATCTTACTACTCCAATCGAATTCTGTTCCTGCTACTTGAGATAAAGTGACCATGTCATTTCCATCCCATTGTGTTCCAAGTCCTGTTGCAAAATAAACTCCAAATCCGTAAGAAAATTTATCAGCATTATAAACAGACATAAAATTAGGACTAAAATAATCAAATGCTCCACCATTTGTTTCTGCATCAACATCAATTCCTGCAAGATCATTCTTATTAACATACGTTGCAGTTGGAATTATGTCAGTTCCGAAAAGCATTATACTTGTATTTTGATCAGCCATTCCAGCTGGATTCCAGTAAATTGCAGTTGCGTCATCAGCCAAGCCAACAAACGCTCCACCCATTCCTAATGCCTTTGCTCCAATACTGTTCATACTCAATCCGTTTGCAAATGCCGATAAAGTTATCATTGTCATTGCGATGATCAATAATTTTTTCATGTACTCTCCATTTTAATTTTATAGTTTTTTACTTCTTATTTACATAGATTTGTTTAGATATAGTGGTAGTTCTACTAACTTACAACAATTAATTTTTTTATTTTCATATATCAATAACAATGGATATTTAAATATAATTTTCAGGAAACAATAATCTTTCTACGCCTTCTACTATAGTATGAAGGATCAGCATATGGATTTCTTGAATTCTGTCAGATGTTTTACCATTTATAATTATTTCAATATCACCCATACCTTTAAGTTCTCCACCACCTTTGCCAAGCAGTAATACAATTTTTAACTTCAATTCTTTTGCAACTTTTACAGCTTCAATTATATTTTTAGAATTTCCGCTTGTTGATAATCCAATGAAAACATCACCTGATCTGCCGTATGCTTCTACACCTCTGGAAAAAATATTTTCGAATCCGTAATCGTTTGCAACGCAGGTAATATGTGAGGGATCAGATAAAGATATAGCCGGAAGCGCTTTTCTGTCTTTTCTAAATCTTCCAGTAAATTCTTCTGCAAAATGCATAGCATCGGTCATTGATCCACCATTACCGCAAATAATTACTTTTCCACCTTTGTTTAAAGAATTAATTATAGTTTCAACTACTTCAGTGATATTATCAAAATTCATATCGTTTTCAA